>JBFZAB010000114.1:0-4856 GCA_041309285.1 Candidatus Omnitrophota bacterium | reverse complement strand
TACCAACTTAAGGGCAGAAAAAAGATTTTTATTTGTATCCATCCAGGTTAAAACATAATAACCCGGACCGAGCTTTGTGTAAATATCGCTCTTCGCCTTCCTAGCCGAGTCAACATTCTCCAGGCTCACCCCAATACCAGAGACGGCCGTATCCAGCCCGAAAAACTGCTGTGCCCGGTTAATGTGTATAAGGGTCAGATTCGCATCGTATTCATACATTCCGGAGCTGAATATTCCGGCAATCTCAAATGAATAATTTCTTCCGTCATAAGGAGAAATCAGACTGATTACATCGCCCAATTTTAAATTCACCCTTTCGGCCAGGACCTTGCCGACAACAATCTGACCCATACCCAAAGAAACAGAACCTTCTTTTAGATATTGGCGGATTCGAGTGACCTCAAACTCTTCTTTGGGTTCAATTCCTCTCACCGCTATGCCGTATACGTTCTGCCTGTATATGAGCATAGCCTGGCCGTTGATGTATGGGGCCACTGCCCGCACCCCGGAGACGGCTTTAATCGAATTTCTTAACGTTGCATAATTTTCTATGCCGCCGTCTTTTTCCACAAAAATATGGGCGTTGGTCCCTATAATTTTATCCTTAAGATCAATATCAAAACCGCTCATCACCGCCAGGACCACAATCAGAGCCGTAACGCCAACGGCAACACCCAGTATGGATATCAGACTCACCAAAGATATAAACTTAGTCCGGCGTTTTGCCAGAAAATAACGCGAGGCAATCCAGAATTCGTAGCGCATTTATTTATAGTAACCAGATAACAGTAACCAGAAACCAGAATTTCACTCTGGTTTCTGTACTCTGTGTTCTGGTTTCTCCTCAGGTCTTAATTGCGGGAAAAGTATTACGTCTCTGATTGACGGTTGGTCGGTTAAAATCATCACCAGGCGATCGATGCCAATCCCTAGGCCTCCGGCGGGAGGCATACCATATTCCAGGGCAACAAGAAAATCTTCGTCGATTTTTTCGGTACGATTTTCGCGCACCAGTTCCTCAAAGCGCGCCCTCTGTTCCGTAGGATCGTTAAGTTCCGAATAGGCGTTGGCTATTTCTATGCCGCCGATAAATAATTCAAAGCGGTCGCTTAAATACGGGTTATCTTTCTGCTTTTTCGCCCAGGGGCAAAACGCTGAGTATAAATCAACGATAAATATCGGAGAGGAGCTTTCCTTGGGTTCAAGCAGTTCGCTTACAAAATTTAACATCTGGGAGCGGCTGAGCTTACCGGCCTCCATCTTTAAACCCGCCTTCTTTGCCCATATTTCAATGGGCTCATCGGGTTTTATATCATACTTCTCCCGCATAACCTGAGCAAAAGACAGCCGCGGCCAGGGAGGAGTAAAATTTATCTCTTTCCCCTGATAGGTTACGGTAGTTTTACCGAGCATCTCTTGAGCCAGATGGCAAAATAACTCCTCCGTCAACTTCATCATTTCCTGACAATCGGCATAGGCCTGATAGGCCTCGAGCATCGTAAATTCCGGGTTGTGCCGCGTGGATACTCCCTCGTTGCGGAAATTACGGTTTAATTCATACACCCTGTCCAGGCCCGCGACAAGCAATTTCTTAAGGTAAAGTTCCGGTGCCACCCTCAAATATATATCTGCGCCATAAACATCGAGGTGCGATTTAAGCGGTGTTCCGGTAGCGCCTCCGGGGATAGCCTGTAACATGGGCGTCTCGACTTCCAGAAAACCCCGCTCATCCAGAAATTTTCTTATCCGGGAAATTACTTTACTGCGCATAAAAAAAACAGCGCGGACCTCTTCGTTCATTACCATATCAAGATAACGCTGGCGGTATCTTATCTCAACATCTTTTAAGCCATGCCATTTCTCCGGTAATGGCTTAAGCGACTTGGCCAAAATCTTAATATCTGCAACGTTAATTGAATCTTCTCCCGTACGGGTTTTAAAAAGGCTACCGGATACGCCGATAAAATCTCCGATATCAAGCGCTTCAAAAAGCTTGAATTTATCTTCGCCCAAAACATCCTCTTTAATATAGAGCTGGATTTTTCCGCTTACATCCCTTAGGTCCAGAAAATTTGCTTTGCCGTGAGTACGTATGGCCATAATCCGCCCCGCGACAGAAACGGTCTTATTCTCCGTAAAGTTATCCTTTATGCTTTTTGCGGACTCACGCGGAAATTTTTCTCCGTAAGGATAAATCCCAAGGGATTTAATCTCCTCCAGCTTCTTGAGCCTGACTTTAATAATTTCGTTTAGTTCTTCCATAATGGGTCAATTATAGCTCAAGAATTTTGCGGTTGTCAACATAGAAACTTGCGCAAGTAATTATAGTCCTAGAATTTGCAAGATGCAGGCATTAGCTAAGGTCTATCCTTTCTGGATTAACCCACGCACAAAAAGATACAAGCAAATTCTTAGGATACCTCAACAAACTTTCATAAATCTCTCAGAGATTTATTCGTTTGCCCCCTCCGGCCCCCAGAAATCGCAGAGCGATTTCAGGGATTTAGACCCTTCCTTATAATGTACTAGGTAAGGTCTATCCTTTCTGGATTAGTCCCCGGGATTTTCCTTTGAGAAAATCCCACGGGGAGACAATTTTTGTAACAGAAGTATTACAAAAATTGGGATAACACAAAGAAAAGCAAATAAATCTCCGCACAGGTTATAAAAAGTCCTACCGCTACCGGGCAATATCTCGGCCGTATGCACTCCGGTAATAAATATCCGTCTGCCCTTCTCATCACGCAACTGAGAAATTATTTTTCCTTTGTCGTCTATAATGCAGCTTAAACCGGTGTTTGCTACTCTCACCACAAAACGCCTGTTTTCAACCGCGCGGAATACGGCTGCCTGCGCATGCTGAAAAGAAGCTCCGGTTTTTCCATACCATCCGTCCTCGGTAATGTTTATCAGGAAACTTGCTCCTTCGCGGACAAATCTTCTGACCAGGGAAGGAAAAATATCCTCAAAACATATCAATACGGAAAATTTAACCGCTCCCGCATTGTCTGCGTTAAATTTAAAAGCAGCCGGTATTCCACGTTTATCCGGAGGAATGCCACAACCGGGGATATAGACGGGAAATTTATCAATTGTAAATAAGGTAAGATCTTTACCCCTTTTATAGCCTCCTATGGGAAACATATTCCCTAAAAATCCCAATATATCCGCCAAGGGAACATACTCTCCGAAAGGAACGAGGTGAATCTTGCGGTATCTTCCGATTTCCCTGCCTTCTTCGGATATAAGCAGGCTCGAATTATAAATCCGGCCACCCTCGGAAGTGGGAACTCCGATTAAAAGATAGGTTTTGAGTTCTCTGGCCAGACTTAAAAGCTTTTCTTTTAAATCCGGTTCTTCTTCCCAAAATGCGGGAAAGGAGCTTTCCGGCCAGATAATCAGCGCAGGTTCCTTGGATGAAGCAACTTTACTGAGCATGAAATATTTTTCCAGTATAGAGTTTTTAAATTCCCCCTCCCATTTTTCGTAAGGAGAGATATTACCCTGGATAAGAGAAACCCGAACTGGTAACTGGTAACTGGTAACTGGTAACTGGTAAATTCTATAATGCCCGTAAACCAAGGACACAGCTACGAGAAGAACGGTAACTGGTAACTCGTAACTCGTAACTCGTAACTTTTTCAAAGCAATTGTTTTAATAGCCCGAAAAATCGCTAGATTAACCAGAATGATCAGGAAAGATACTCCGTAGACACCGGTAATATCGGCAATCTGGATAAGACTCAAGTTTTTATATTGAGAATATCCTAATAATCCCCAGCCGAAACCGGTAAAGAGGTGAGAACGGAGGAATTCAAGAGAGACCCAGGCACTAGGAATAGTAACCAGTAACCAGTAACCAGTAACCCGAAAGACTAAGAATCCAAATATTCCAGCATAGAGGGCTAAGTATAGAACGAGGAAAATGTATCCTAATAAAGTAACGTTGACCAGCCAATAAATCAATCCGGCCCAGAAAATCACTCCCCAGAGATAGGAAATTAAAAATGCCTGTTTCCCGGATTTATTCTCGAGGGCGAAGAATAAAGGAATAAAACCTATCCAGACAAGCCAACTGAACTCAAGGGTAGGAAAAGAAAAAACTAAGAATAAGGCGCTTAAAGACACTAAAATTAAGGAAGGCATAATGAAAATATTAGCTCCCACAACACTTTTTAAATGAGCAGATGGCTTATGGAGCAAAGCAACATAAGCCATAGCCAGGCATCTGCAAATTTACAAAATTAATTACTTTCCATGGCACTTCTTATATTTAATAGGGTTCCCCGTCTGGGGATCAATTGCTCCGCAGAAACAAGGGTCATTACGCCCAATTTTGGGAGACTGGCGGCGAACAGGTTCCGTGGTTTCTCCGCGACGGGAAGCACGGGCCATATCCCCTTCTTCCAGATTCATACGCGTGGGAAGAATTTTTTCCTGCGGGGGGCGAACTATATTCTGAAACTGGCCCACCTCCTGATGCACTAATTCCTGAGGCACGGCTCCGAATACGCTTGTTTCCTTCTTTTGCTCTATCCCATAAATCTTAAACAGGGCGCTTATTGAATCTTCTTTAATCTGCCGAATCATATCTTCGAATATCTTAAAACCTTCGTGCTGATATTCGACTAACGGGTCACGCTGGCCGTAGGCACGCAGACCAATACCCTCCCGCAAAGAATCCATGCCATATAAATGGTCTTTCCAGAGTTCATCTATTGTCCTTAGTAGTATATAGCGCTCAAATTCGCGCAATGCGCTAGGCCCGACAAGTTTTTCTTTCTCCCCGTAAGCAGAAGTAAGTTTATTATAAATATAATTTCTTAATTCGGAAGAGCCGGTCTTTTCACCAAAGG
>JBFZAB010000113.1:0-2477 GCA_041309285.1 Candidatus Omnitrophota bacterium | reverse complement strand
AGAAGATTCTGGACAAAATAAACAAAGAACCAAAAAGTGAGGAGTAAGCTATGTCTATATCTAAAGTATTGAAGTATATAAGACAGGGTAAAAACTTTCTTATAACTTCGCATATGAATCTCGAAGGGGATGCCCTGGGTAGCGAAATAGCAGTGAGTTACCTATTAGCGAAAATGAAGAAAAACTGTTTTATTTGTAATTCAACGCCCATACCGCGCATATATAGCTTCCTGCCTTCTTTAGGTATAGTGCAGACTGTTGATAAAAAAATAAAGAATTTTGATACGTCGATAGTGCTTGATTGCTCGGATTTAGACCGTATTGGCAAAGTAAAGGATTTTGTTGTTAAGTCCGGAGCTATTATAAATATAGACCATCATATGGATAATAAGAACTTCGGCGATGTAAATTGGGTTAAACCCGGAGCATCTTCGGCAGGAGAAATGATATATGAGCTGTTTAAAAAAGCAAAGATTGGTTTAAATAAAGATATAGCGTTGTGTCTATATGCCGCGATACTTACCGATACGGGAAGTTTTCGCCACAGAAATACCACTCCATCTACGCATATGATTGCGGGCAATCTTATTAAATTCGGAATAAGGCCAGAGGAAGTCTTTAGAAAAATATATGAATCTCATAAATTATCCCGGATGAAGCTACTTAGTTTTGTCTTAGGAGGTTTGATGACCGAAAAGGAAATCGCCTGGATAACCGTATCAGGTGCTATGCTTAAAAAAACGGGAGCCAGCTTTGATGATATTGAGGGTTTTATCGAGATGGCTGCGTCTATTGAAGGCATTAAGGTCGCGGTGCTATTTCAGGAAATAGAAAAGAATAAAATAAAGATAGGATTCCGTTCCAGGGGAAATGTTAATGTCGGTAAGATTGCTTCATATTTCGGGGGAGGGGGTCATTTTGCTGCAAGCGGATGCGTATTAAAGGAAAATCTAAGGACTGCACAAAAAGAAGTCCTGGGTAAAATTAAGGAATATTTGGGGAAGTAAAAATGGATGGTATATTGATAGTGGATAAACCCTTGGGGCTGACTTCTCACGACGTCGTAGATTTTATCCGCGGCAAGTTTGGAATAAAAAAAGCGGGACACGGCGGAACACTCGATCCCCAGGCAGGAGGGCTTTTGGTTATACTTATCGGACAGGCAACAAAACTTTTTTCCAAGATCATAGACATGGAAAAAGAATATATAGGTAACTTTTATCTCGGCAAAGCGACTGATACCGCCGATTCGGCGGGAAAGATAATTCTGGAAGAGCCGGACCATTCGAAAATTGAAGCGATAAATCTCAGGATATTAAAAGAAGCCTTTTCTTCATTAAAGGGTGAATTTGAACAAACACCTCCCATGTTTTCGGCGCTGCATTATAAGGGAAAACGCCTGTATGAACTGGCACGCGAGGGAAAGACGGTAGCAAGGGAAGCCCGCATAGTCAAGATTATTGATTTAGAGATTACTAGTTTTAATTCTCCTTTGCTGGGTTTCCGTATAGTATGTTCTCGCGGAACGTATATAAGGAGTTTGTGCGATGAAATAAATAAAAGGCTTAATATACCGGCCTATCTCTTTTCTTTAAAAAGGGTACGTTGCGGGAACTTTTCTCTTGATAATTCAGTTTCCATGGATATGCTGAAGAATTCCTCCTCGCTGGAGAAATTTATTATACCTGCCTTGAATCTTCTATGAAAGTAATATCAGGATTAAATAATGTCAAAAGAATACCCCCCCATACAATAGCCGCGATCGGGGTATTTGACGGAATACACCGCGGACACCTTGCAATACTTAAGAAGGTGGTATTACGCGCAAAATATTTCAAGCGTAAATCCCTGGTAATAACCTTTACCCCTCGTCATTGCGGAGTTATCAAATCTAACCTTATGCCGCGTTTCTTAATTTCACTTAAACACAGGTTATTCCTTCTGGAGCGTCTCGGTGTCGATTATTGTCTGGTGATTAACTTTGACCGGAAATTTGCACGCATTTCTGCCCTCGAATTTGTAGAAAGATTCATTATTGAGGCCTTGCAGCTTAAGGAAATCTATGTCGGAAAAGATTTTCGTTTCGGCAGCGCTAGGCATGGCGATATAAACTTGTTGAAGAAATGCGGGAAAAGACGGGGATTTAAGGTTAGAATTGTCCCGTCTGTAAAATACAAGGGAAAGACAGTAAGCAGTAGCTGGGTTAGAAGGGAAATAAAAAGAGGAAATCTAAAATTAGTAAACAGGATTTTGGGAAGGCCTTTATCTATTTACGGCAGAGTAGTGAAAGGCAAAGGAACGGGTAAGCGGCTCGGGTTTCCTACGGCAAACCTGGATACAGAACGCGATATAATTCCTCCGAATGGCGTTTATGCGGTAAGGATTTTGTATGCCAATAAGAGGTATAAAGGATTGCTTAATATAGGGCTTAGGCCTACGTTTTCCGCCCGGGATCACTTAACGGAAGAAGTTCATAT
>JBFZAB010000112.1:0-6793 GCA_041309285.1 Candidatus Omnitrophota bacterium | reverse complement strand
CATATATTTTTATTTTCCTTCAGTTAACCCTTTTTAAACAACTATACAATTAAGCTGATTACTTAAAAAATCAACGGCCGGCGCTGCTTGTAGGAAAACTTCCTCGATCTTGCTGAAATCGAACATTCGCAAACCTTGAAACTCCGGCCGGACGTAGATGTCGGGCTTGCAGTATTTCATCTTTTCAGCGATGGCCGAAGCCTGCATGATATTGAAGGCGCCAAGAACTGATTCGAGAGCACTGGGAATTTTATGCTTGCCGGGATTGTGCACCTTGCTAACATCTACCGCTATTGTGAACTCGGCTCGTTCTAAAAGGTGATCGTAGGGCACCGGATTTATGATGCCTCCGTCAACAAGTACTTTGCCCGCAATGGACACCGGGGCAAATACCCCCGGCACGGCAATGCTGGCCTGTATAGCAGGAATCAATTCACCCGTATCGAACACAATCTCCCTTGCGGTCCAATAGTCCGCAGCAATAACCAAAAGAGGAACTTTAAGATCCCCGAAAGTTCGTTTTTTGATTTTACTGACAAGGTACTCGAGAAATCCGTGAGCGCTGATAAATCCGCCGCGTTGAAATTCCACAGAAAACGCAGTGGCCCATTTCAGCAGGTCTTTCTTCTTTGCAATAATGTCGCGCCAGGTATCGTCTTTTAAAATAAGATGACTGTTGATGAGCTTTCTGATTTCCTTTCCGGACATCCCGGACGCATAGAGGGCCCCGATGATCGCACCCATACTGGTTCCTGCAATGATGCTCGGCTTGATACCAAGATCGTCAAGGGCCTCCAGGATAGATATGTGCGCTAAACCCCGAACGCCGCCTCCTCCTAATGCCAAGCCTACCTTCATGATCTTTCCCTTGTGTTTTGCGTTATTCTTTTAAGTGTGTGATTGTTCAACAGATTTCCAACGGAAAGGAAACTTCTTTTAAGGCTTAATTATAGGCTCAATACCTTGCTATATCAAGAATATTCTGGGTTTAAAAATACAGGTATCAGCGCCGGTTTCAAGCCCCAGTTTTGCATCAGACTCTCGGGCCATTACTGTCAACAAAATGATGGGATTTTAAGAATATAATCGATGCGGCTGCTTTTTAACATTTTCATCGGATAAATATTCATCAAATGTTGTATTGGGGTAATCTATAAAACCCCCGGGTGTAATCTCAATAATGCGGTTAGCCACAGTTTGAATCAACTGATGGTCATGTGAAGCAAATAAAATAGTCCCGCTAAACTTCTCCAGGCCCTTATTCAAGGCCGCGATTGATTCCAGGTCTAAATGATTGGTCGGGTGATCCAGGATTAGTACATTAGGCTGGGCGAGCATCACGCGAGACAACATACACCTGACCCGCTCACCGCCAGATAAAACCTTGACCTGTTTTAAAGATTCATCTCCGGAAAAAAGCATGCGTCCTAAATATCCGCGCACAAAAAACTCGTCAGTATTATCCGAATACTGGCGAAGCCAATCGATGAGATTGCATTCTACATCAAAATATTTAGTATTATCCTTGGGGTAATAAGCCCGGCTAATTGAAGCGCCCCATTTAAAATTACCGCCATCGGGCTGTATCTCTCCGGCCAGCACCTGAAACAGAGCCGTCTTGGCAATATTATTGGGCCCGACAAAAGCTATTTTATCGCCTTTCTCAACATTAATAGTAAAATTCTTAAACAGGACCTGTCCATCAATCGACTTAGATAGATGATTAATGCTCAAGATATTGTTTCCGGCCTCTCGCGCCTGTTCAAAATTTATATACGGGCTCTTTCTTGAAGAGGGCTCGATATCCTCAATGGTAAGTTTTTCCAGGGTCTTCTTGCGGCTGGTTGCCTGCTTGGCTTTGGAGGCATTGGCGCTAAAACGGGCAATAAAACTTTTTAACTCTTCTCTTTTTTTCTCTACCTTTTTATTGGTTTCAACGCGCTGTCTTAAAATCAACTGGGTGGATTCTAACCAAAAACTAAAATTACCCGGATAAAGCTGTATGTTGCCGCGATCGATGTCCGCGATATGCGTACAAACCTTATCCAAAAAATGGCGGTCATGAGAAACCACAATAGCTATATTTTCAAAATTACATAAAAATTCTTCAAGCCATTTACAATTTTCAATATCCAGATGGTTGGTAGGCTCGTCGAGCAATAAGATGTCAGGGTTACCGAACAATGCCTGGGCCAGGAGGACGCGCACCTTATGCCCTTCTTCCATCTGCTTCATCTCAACCCTGTGGACTTCTTCCGGAATGCCCAGGTCGCTTAACAATTTAGCTGCATCAGATTCAGCGTTCCACCCGTCCAGATTAGCAAACTCTACCTCAAGCTCAGAGAGGTGCATTCCATCTTTATCAGAAAAACTCTTTTTGGCATGGAGCATGTCTTTTTCCAGCATAATATCATAGAGCCTTTTATGCCCCATGATAACAGTGGTCAAAGCCGTGTACTCATCAAAAGCAAACTGGTCCTGCTTTAAGACTGCAATCCGCTTGCCGGGAGATACCGTAACTTCTCCTGAGGTAGAGTCAACTTCTCCGGAAAGAATTTTTAAAAACGTAGATTTTCCCGAACCATTAGCCCCTATCAGCCCGTAACAATTACCCGGAGAAAAAATTATATTTACATTAGAAAAAAGCTTACGCGAGCCATAGCGCAGTGATATTCCTTTAGATGAAATCATATTTTGAAATCCTTAAATATTGGTGGATAAAAAAAGGCCCTGTTTTTAAGCAGGGCCCATATATCACCCATTTCCTGTTAAACCCTAAGTTATTTAAAAAAAGTGTTTTTAATAATGAACGAGGCAAATACAATGGAAACCATAGACATAAGTTTAATTAAAATGTTTAGGCTTGGCCCCGAAGTATCTTTAAACGGATCCCCCACAGTATCGCCAACTACTGTGGCTTTATGTGCGAATGACCCTTTGCCGCCATGGTGTCCTTCTTCTACAAATTTCTTAGCGTTATCCCAAGCGCCGCCTGAGTTAGCCATCATAACTGCCAGCACAAAACCGGTAATGGTTGCTCCGATAAGAAGTCCGGCAACCGCATCAATTCCTATAAGTAACCCTACGCCTATGGGAGCCGTAATTGCCAGAAGTGAGGGGGCAATCATTTCTTTCTGCGCTGCTGCGGTGGCTATGTTTACACAACGCGCATAATCCGGTTTGGCTTTGCCTTCCATTAGTCCTATTATCTCCTTAAACTGCCTGCGTACCTCTACAACAATCTTGCCTGCCGCCCTTCCTACCGCACGCATGGTCATAGAGCAAAATAAAAATGGCAACATTCCCCCTAAAAATAAACCCACTAACACCGGGGGGTTCATCATGCTAGCATTGATATCTTTACCAAAAAGCATTACTTGATCTTTATAGGCAGCAATTAAAGCCAGGGCTGTTAAGGCTGCGGAACCAATAGCAAAACCTTTACCAGTCGCAGCTGTTGTATTTCCCAGCGCATCCAGCGCGTCGGTTCTCTTTCTTACCTCAGGCGGCAATTTAGCCATCTCGGCATTTCCTCCGGCATTGTCAGCAACCGGACCATAGGCATCGGTGGCCAGGGTTATACCTAAAGTAGAAAGCATGCCAACCGCGGAAATTGCAATACCGTAAAGCCCGGCATTGAAATTAGCCGCTCCGCCAGACAGAAAAAAACTGGCTAAAATAGCACCGCATACGATAATTACCGGAATAGCCGTTGACATCATACCCACCGCAATGCCGCCGATAATCACTGTAGCCGGACCGGTTAAAGAAGCATCCGCTATCGAACGTGTTGGTTTAAAACCGCTCGAGGTATAATATTCAGTACATAAACCGATCAATACACCGGCAGCTAAGCCTGATAAAACTGACCAGTAAACACCCAAATGCTCCATACCTAATATCGTCTTTACCAGAAAAAAAGATATGACAGCCACCAATATCGAACTGGTAAATACGCCTTTTCTTAAAGCAGCTAATAAAACACCCTGGCTTGCTTCTTCTCTGCTTCTTACAAAGAAAGTGCCGATTATCGACGAGACTACCCCCACAGCAGCCATAATCATAGGAACCTTAACTCCGGCAACCCCTAACCCGGCGGCTACACCTAATGCAGCGGTGGCAACAATAGAGCCGACATAGGATTCATAAAGATCAGCGCCCATTCCGGCCACATCCCCCACATTGTCCCCCACATTGTCAGCGATTACGGCAGGGTTGCGGGGATCATCTTCAGGTATGCCGGCTTCGACTTTCCCTACTAAATCCGCGCCTACATCAGCCGCCTTTGTAAAAATTCCTCCGCCTACACGGGCAAAAAGGGCCATAGAGCTTGCGCCCATACCAAAACAAAGCATGGTAGAAGTAATGGCCGTAATTTTGTCGGCTCCTATCAGGATCGGGTGAGCAGAATAATACCAGTTAAGAAAATAATACCAAATGCTTAAATCCAAAAGTCCTAAGCCTACAACAGTAAGGCCCATAACCGCCCCGCTTGAAAAAGCGACGCGCAAACCGGCATTCAGGCTTTTTGATGCTGCCTGAGTAGTGCGGCTTGAGGATTGTGTCGCGATAGTCATTCCGATAAATCCGGAAAGTCCGGAGAAAAATCCTCCGGTTAAAAATGCAAACGGCACAAATATAACCAGATATTGTTTAAATGCCATAACAAGGAGTATAAAGAATACCGCTATAAAAAATACCGATATGCCTAAATACTGCCTTTTTAAGTACGCCCTGGCGCCAATTCTCACCGCCTGGGCAATTTCCTTCATTTTGTCTGTTCCCTCGTCTTTTCTTAATATCATTAAAGCTAAATACCACGCGAAACCCAAAGCTAAGATTGAACCCACAGGCGCAAGCAACAACAAATCAAAACTAAACATTTTTACCGCTCCTTTCTTGGTATAGATTACTCCCGCTCTACGGCAACGACGCTGAGCCGCACAATCTCGATGCTGTTTAACACATCCAATACGATTACAACATCACTAAGAAAACAATGTTTATCAGTATATAACAGCGCAAAATTGTTTTAGGATATTACATGGATTGAGTATCTCAAGCTCTTTTCTTAATAAATTTTCGGTTCCTCCCTATTCCTTTCTCTACTTGTGGGTATGCATTATAAAGCTGAGTATGGCAATTATCAAGGAAATTCAGGACCTAGGCAGGCGACTCCCGCAAGGACGTCAAAGATGAGTTACCATAAAAAGACTCTCCGTATACAGGTAAGACAATGGTAGAGAGGCGTAGAGATTATTGATGGTGTCCACTTTTGACACGGCTATTATTTTTCTATTCCGCTATATACAGGCGTTCCACTTTTTTTCTGGCCCACGGGGTTCGCCTCAGGAACACCAGACTAGACTTGATGCTGGGGTTTTTTGCGAAGCAGTTTATCCTGATTCTTCGGGACATCTCTTCCCATCCGTATTTCTCAACCAGATGCACAAGAATCATCTCGAGGGTTACGCCGTGAAAAGGGTCTTTGTGTTTATTATCGATCATAAGATGCCTTTATTTCCTGTATGCAAGATAACAAGGATGTGCAACCTTAGAACACCCCGCTTAACTTTTATGGTACCACAAAGAGAAAGAGATATTGGGGGGGTACCTCTAATATCATCCGAGGTTAAACGGCTTACTATTTTCAGGTATTCATTATAGCGAATTTTTAACTTTTAACAAGGAAATTTACATCTTTAGAGCGGTAATTCCCTGCCTGCGGCAGGCAGGCTGTGAAGCCGAAGGCATAGCAGGATTGTCCGTTTTGTCCGATCATTTCTGTCTTTAAATCACCTAAATCTTTCAAAGTTAAAGATTTATCATTTGTCCGGTTCAAAACACCGGACATTTTCAGAATGTAACAACCTTATCGCTTTCTTTAACGATCTCGTACATATCCTTCATAGTCGAAATCGGGCACATTTCTGAATCTTCCTGCCCCCTACTTTTAACACATGAGCCACAGGCAAATATCTTGCCACCCGATTTTAACAGTTTATCCGCCTGTTCAGCGGTATTAAACTTATCAGTGCTTATTTTCTGGTACTCAACACCTTTGCCCATGAAAAATATTTTTACTTCGTCTTTTTGTCCGAGACAGAAATTCGCATAGCGTAGAGCATTCCAGCAAGTTTCCGCGTCATTACCTGAAATAACAATCCCTATTTTCATTTTAATCCTCCTTGCCTTATTATTTTATACATGATATCACTACAAATCCCCCTTTGCCAAAACCTTTCTTGGGATTTTCAACCGAAAACATTTTGTCAGGTAAAATAGATATTGTTTGATAATAAGAAAAGTAGGTAAAACCGGACTTTTTAAGTAAATCGGTTGCCTCCTTAACGCTTAAGAATCTTGCCTGTCTATAAAATGAACTTTTCTTCTTTCGGTAAAATTTACCCAGAAAGCTCTCTTTGTCTACTATGCCAATTATTATCCTACCACCTTTCTTTAAAACGCGGTGCGCTTCCTCTAAAACTTTTTTGGGATTTTTTACAAAACATAAAGTAATGATGATTACCGCGTAATCAAAGGTTCCATCCAAAAATGGAATATCTTCACCAAAACCAGCTCGAATATTCACACCCCTTTCTTGGGCAAGCTCAAGCATATTGCGCGAAGGGTCAATTCCCGTTGTTATCCCTAAGGCAGAGGAAAACCTGCCGGTACCGACTCCGATTTCAAGCCCTCTTTCATCCCGCGGGAGAACTCTTTTTATTGCCTCCAATTCTGATAAAAAAGCAAATTTGTGCTTATCATACCATGCGTCATATTTCTTATAATG
>JBFZAB010000111.1:0-5418 GCA_041309285.1 Candidatus Omnitrophota bacterium | reverse complement strand
TCCGTCTTTATCGTAGATAAACCCGCCGTAATCGGACAGGGTAACTAACTTTGCCCCTAACTGCAGAATTTTCTCGACCGTATACTGGGCAACATTACCGGAACCGGATACCGCGCAGATTTTCCCTTTTAAAGATTCTTTTCTTGTCTTCAGCATTTCCTGGACAAAATAAACACAGCCGTAGCCGGTCGCCTCGGGCCGGATTAAACTTCCGCCCCAGTTAAGTCCCTTACCGGTAAGGACCCCCGTAAATTCGTTGCGCAACCTTTTGTACTGTCCGAAAAGATATCCTATTTCGCGGCCCCCTACTCCAATATCTCCCGCCGGAACATCCGTATCAGGCCCAATATGGCGAAAAAGTTCAGTCATAAAACTCTGACAGAATTTCATTACCTCGTTGTCTGATTTTCCCTTGGGATCAAAATCGGAACCGCCTTTTCCTCCGCCCATGGGAAGCGTGGTAAGGCTATTTTTAAATACCTGTTCAAAAGCAAGAAATTTTAATATCCCTAAGTTTACGCTGGGATGAAGACGCAAGCCCCCCTTGTAGGGGCCAATCGCGCTGTTCATCTCGATGCGGTAGCCGCGGTTGACGCGAACCTCGCCCTTATCATCCAGCCAGGGAACGCGAAACATTATAACTCTTTCCGGTTCAACTATTCTTTCCAGGATTCTCGCTTCCTGATATTTGGGATTTTTCTCAATAAAGGGCATTACGGACTCAACTACCTCGCGGACTGCCTGATGAAACTCCGTCTCTCCGGGATTTTTCCGGATAACTTCATTCATAAACTCTTCAATTCTCTTTGACATCTTTTTCCTCCTTTTTTGCCTGTCTTTTGGGCACTATAACACAAAAAAAGGCGCCCGCCAATCTTAAATTAGTGGACGCCTTTGTCCTTCCAAATTGTAAAATTATTCTAGTCTGAAAACGGTATTCTGTCAAGTTAAAATTTATTTTTTATTCAACTTCCCGCTTGCATAAACTCCTCTTTCAGAATATTGAAGGCCTTCTGGAGGGGTTCACTTAAGGAAGCTCCCAAATGCATACTTTCCGGCTGAGCTGCAAGAAGCACAATATCCAAATCGGCACTGTTTTCTTTTAAGAAATTAAAGAGTAGCTCTAGAGAAATATTGTGGGTCGAGATAAAATTTATTTTAAGAAGTTCTTCTTTTCTAAATAACTTAATCTCACCCGGTTTACCGGAGAAATCGGCGGTATCTATTATAAGCAATGTCGCGGGGTTTATTTTGGCTATTTTTCCCAGGTAATTCTCAGGAGCACTCCCGGTATTTATAACCTCATTGGAAATTTTTCCTTTAAGCTCTTCGGCAAGCAGCGAACCGAAACCGTCATCGCCCCTTAATGTGTTTCCCACGCCTAAAACAAGGCAGTCCTTCTTTAATAAAACTTCAAGCTCTTTGATTATTCCAGAATGCATTATAAGGATGCGGAAGATTATTACGATTTAATTACTGCTTCCCGGCGACAACGAGGGCAAAGGACTTTCATCCGGTCGGAACGCAAAAATTCTTCTTTTCCTTTAGGCAAATCTTTTTCTTTAAAGGCAAGATTTAAATTTTGTAAATAAAAGAGCATAACTGAGGCATTGGAAAAAGAAAGCACTCCCAGTTTCCTGGCAACCCACAAAATCTGTTCTCTTGGGGCAATGATCTCGCGGCATGAGCTGCAAAGCAGGAGCTCCTTCTCGATTACCTGCTTGAGCTCTGTTCTCTTTCCGGTCGTAGCCAGATCAAATTCCTGCGACAATATTATTCCTTTACCGGTCAGGCAATTTGCCTGACACTGCCCGCAGAATATACACATGTCCCAGCTAACCGACAAAACCCGCTTTTCTCCTTTATCCTGCATGTCTATTGCTTTGGCGGGGCAGACCTGAAAACAGGCGCCGCAGCCAACGCAGTCTTCTTCATGAAAGAGCGGCTTTCCTCGGAATCTCTCAAAAGGCTCATGCGGCCGGTAAGGAAATCTCGAGGTATACGGACCTTTGATAAGCGCTTTTATTGCTTCCTTTAACTCACGTAATTTAGGATATCTCATAACAGTTAGTTTCCGTCTTCTTTATATTTGTCACACACCGATTTTCCCCAGAGCTTAACCCCCGACTTGTGCGCCCCGCGGACAAGTGCATGGGCTGCAACCGGGGATGTAAGAAGAATAAAAAGTATGCACAGTATTGCTTTTACCCCCGCAGCAGTAAACCCGAATTTGATAAATACGCCCAAAAGTATCCCGCATGTCCCAAGAGTCACACATTTTGTCGAGGCCTGCAGGCGGTTATAGACGTCGGGAAGTCTGATCAGCCCGATGCAGCCTAAGAGATCAAAGAGAATACCGATGATAATAAATATGTGAGCGATAATATCAATCATCGAAATTTTTCCTCTCCAGGAATTTCGCCAGGGCAAGGGTTCCGATGAAGCTCTGCAGCGCCCAGGCTATGGCTATATCCATATACCAGTCTTTAGCCGTATGAACGGCAAGTATGGCACAGAAACCAACAACCAAAATCCCCAGAATATCGGTGGCTACCGCCCTGTCCGCTGAAGTCGGACCCTTCAGTATCCTGACCAGGGCAAGCAGAAAACAAATAAGGAGAAAAAGCATGAGTTTCACCGAAAAAGTCACGGCAATATATTTAAATATTGTAAGAATTAGGCCCGCAAGAAATATAAAACCCAGTAGCCAGCGCAAAAACTTCATTCAAACACCTCTTTTAGTATACGTTCAAACCGGGAGGAGATTATACGCGCTGCTTCATTAATATCCTCAGTCTTTACATCAATCCAGTGTATATAAAGAACACCCTTTTCTTTATCTACATCAACGGAAATCGTTCCGGGCGTCAGGGTAATTGAATTTGCCAGAAATGTAAGAGCAGTCTCAGTCTTAAGTCCGGTTTTTATTTTCACTATCCCCGGCCTTATGGGAAGGCGCGGGTTTAACACTCTTGAGGCAACATCGATATTTGCCTTAATACACTCCCAGATAAACAAAAAGATATAAACCAGAAACCAAAAATAGCGTCTGATTTCAAACCACTTATGCGCTTCTCCCGTGAACATATCCCCCATCATAGAGGCTACGATCAAAGAGATAAAGATTCCCGCAGCAAGATGCTGTATATCCAGACTGAAAGATAAAAGCAGCCAGAGTAGAAGCGAAATCGTAAAAGTAATTATCCTTGAACGCATATACTTAAGCCCCTAAGATAATTTTGATATAATTTGTTCCCTGAAGCAAGACATCTGCCGCAGGTTTTATTATTGTACTGAGCACAAAAGGAAACAACACTCCGACCGCCACACATAGTACTGCCAAAAGGAGCATGGCCAGAACCATAGATAACGGAACCTCTTTTATATGGGAAACCGCGTCTTTTGCCTTCTCGATAAAAGCGTATTTTTCCACCTTAAGAAACGATGCCAAAGTAATAATACCAACAAATATGGCGACTATTGCACCGATAAAGTTATTTGCCTTAAAAGCAGCAATTATAATTATAAGTTTGCTCCAGAAGCCGCAGAACGGAGGAATTCCGGCAATAGATAAAGAGGCTATCAGGGAGCTACCTGCGGTCGCCGGCATATTTTTGGAAAAAGTGCTTAATTTTTTAAGATCTCGGGTTCCGGCCTGGTATTCAAGGGCGCCGGAATTTAAGAAAAGCAGCGACTTAAAAAGAGAGTGATTAAAAAGATGAAATAGCCCTCCAATTATTCCTAAGGGCGTACCCAGTCCTATGCCGAAAATAACGTAGCCGATCTGGCTTACGGAGTGATAGGCAAGCAGCCTCTTAAAATCCCACTGCCCTATGGCAAGCAATACCCCTACAAGCATTGAGATTATTCCCATCCAGATTAATATAGATGATATTACCGCATTAAAACCGATGATGTTAAACATCACCCTGATAAGTGCATAAACTCCTATTGTTTTTATCACGACTCCGGAAAGCATCGCCGACATGGGAGCGGGTGCGGCCGGGTGTGCATCGGGAAGCCAGGCATGAAAAGGAACCAGCGCAACTTTCAATCCAAAACCCATCAGGAATAAAGCAATGCAGTAAAGAATGAGATTTCCTGCCTCGGACTGACTTAAGGCACGAGCTATATCCGCCATATTCAAAGTAGAAACGCTCCCCAGTAACATTCCGATAGCCAGGAGTATCAATATCGATGCCACGCTTCCCAGAACCAAGTATTTGAATGCTGCCTCCAATTCCTCCGCCTCAACACCAAAGGCAACCAGGGCATAACTGGCAATGGAGGTTATCTCCAGAAAGACGAAGAGGTTAAAAAGGTCACCGCTGATAACCACTCCGTTAAGCCCAGCCATAAGCAGGGAAAACAAAGTATAATAAAGATAGCCTGAGCTGTACTTCTTGATATAGTCTATGGAATAAAGGAGGGCGGCAAAGCCTATTAAGTTAACTACCAAAAGCATTAACACGGTAAGCCCGTCTAAAACCATGCATATTCCAAAAGGAGGTCTCCATCCGCCTATATAATAAACCTTCACTCCCTCCTTAAGCCAGAAGATACTGGCTACGGAAAAAAACAAAAGCAGGCCTGCCCCTAAGTTCGCAAGTACTTGAGCAAAATATTCGCGAACCCGGGAAAGCAAAGGTATTAAAAAGGCACAGCCCAAAGGTATAATCACAAAAATGGGAAGCATTATCCTCTTAACCTCCGTATTTCATTTATGTCAAACGTCTTATATTTCTCATACAGGCGCAGGGCAATAGCCACCATAAGAGAGGTAACACCCAGGCCGATAACAATCGAGGTAAGTATCAGCGCCTGAGGTAAGGGGTCGACAAAATTGGTTATGACAACTTTCTTATCCAGTATCGGCGCCTCCCCTCCTCTTCTATAACCCAGGAGTATAAAAAAGAGGTTCACGGCATACTCGGTTATACCCAGCCCGATTATTTTTTTCACCAGGTTCTTTTTAACCAGAAGGCAGTAAAGCCCGATGGCAAAAAGTATAAAACAGAGGATATATGTACTCATTTTCCTTTTTCCCCTTCCTCTTGTGGCATTCTAAGAATAGCCAGGGCAAAAAATATGGCAAAAAGACCCGCCCCTACTTTCAAAAATATCGCGATATTACAGACCAGGATAATACCTGAACTAAACAGATGGAAGGGCTCACCCTTGGGCAGAATATTCAAAAAGAAATACCCGCCGATTAAACCCAAAAGTGCCGTCCCCAAGAAAAGCAAACCCCCAAAGGACTCGGTAACCGAGGCAAAAGCATGGCTCATCCGTTTTAGAGCAACTTCTTTACCGAAAGCAAGCATAAGATGGATAAAAGAAAGAGCGATGATTACTCCGCCGGCAAAACCTCCTCCGGGACTTATATGTCCGTGCATTACGATATAAACACCATATAGA
>JBFZAB010000110.1:0-4520 GCA_041309285.1 Candidatus Omnitrophota bacterium | reverse complement strand
GTGGGAGTTATCCCCCCTCTGGTAGCCGCGTGGCTAATCCCGTCAATATTTGGCTTCCTCGGAATTTTGTTTTTAAAGAAAAATCCCCGCTAAGTTCCAATTTCCCAGGAAGATAGATATTTTTTTTGTTCCCGCGTTAATGTATCGATAGTTATCCCGAGAGTCTTTAATTTTAACTGCGCCACGCGCCTGTCTATTTCTTCGGGTACCGGATATACCGCCCTGCCTAGTTTTCCGGCGTTATTTTTAATGTATTCTACGCTGAAGGCTTGATTGGCGAAACTCATGTCCATTACCTGCGCCGGATGTCCTTCTGCTGCAACAAGATTTATTAATCTTCCGTCTCCAAGAAGGTAAATTTTCTTATTTCCTTTTAAGGTAAATTCATCTATAAATTCCCGTATCTTCTTCCTATTTTTGCTTAATTTACGAAGATTGTCGATGGCAATTTCCACGTTAAAATGCCCGGCATTTGATATAATTGCTCCGTCTTTCATCAGGACAAAATGCTCTTTTCTTAAAACGGAGGTATCCCCCGTAAGTGTTACGAATATATCCCCTATTTTCGATGCTTCCCTGATAGGCATTACCTGATAGCTGTCGAGACTGGCCTCCAACGCCCTTAAAGGTTCGACTTCGCAGATAATTACGTTTGCACCCATGCCTTTTGCGCGCATCGCTACCCCTTTTCCGCACCATCCGTAGCCGCATACGACAAAATTGGTTCCTGCGATTAGTTTGTTTGTAGCACGGATAATGCCGTCAATGGTAGATTGTCCCGTTCCGTAACGGTTGTCGAAAAGGTACTTTGTTTTCGCATCATTAATCGCAATTATGGGATAAAGGAGCTTTCCCGTTTTTGCCAGGGCGCGCAGCCTGATTACCCCGGTGGTTGTTTCTTCTGTGCCACCGATAATATTTCTGCCCGCGTTAGAAGACTGTCCGTGTACTATGCTTACCAGGTCTGCCCCGTCGTCCATGGTAATTTCCGGTTTATTTGCCAAAGCGGCATTGATGTGTTTATAATAGGTTTTTGTGTCCTCTCCTTTTCTTGCAAAAACAGGAATACCGAAGTCTTTTACCAGCGATGAAGCGACGTCATCCTGGGTGCTCAATGGATTAGAGGCACATAGCCTTACGCTGGCTCCCGCATCTTTCAAGGCAATAGCCAGATTTGCGGTTTCCGTAGTTACGTGCAGACAGCACGAAATCCGCGATCCCTTAAGCGGTTTTTCTTTGGAAAATCTCTTGCGTATAGATTCAAGGACAGGCATATTTTTTCCTGCCCATTCTATCCTGAGTTTGCCCTTGGCGGACATCTTTATGTTTCTAATATCGTGTTCTACCATTTAATTATTCTCCCCTATTTTTAGTTGCCGTTGTTAATTATTTAATTTTTGCTTCCTTGCGTAGAATTGCTGCTTTGTCTGTTCTTTCCCACGCGAAATCTGCGTCATCTTCTCTGCCAAAATGTCCGCAACAGGCTGTTTTTGTATATATGGGCCTGAGGAGATTTAATGATTCGATTATACCTGCGGGGGTGAGCGAAAAGTGCGCCCTTATTAATTCAACAATACGATTGTCTTCTATTTGAGATGTCCCGTAAGTATCGACAAATATGGCAAGAGGCTCGGCACGCCCGATGACATATGCCAGTTGCACGCAGCATTTATCGGAAATGCCCGCAGCTACAATATTTTTAGCGATATATCTTCCCATATACGCCGCCGAACGGTCAACTTTTGTGGGATCTTTCCCGGAAAATGCCCCTCCCCCATGTGATATTATTCCTCCGTAGGTATCTACGACTATCTTTCTTCCCGTCATTCCGGTATCCGACTGCGGTCCGCCTATAAGGAATTTTCCGGTCTCATTGACAAAAAACTTAGTATCTTTATCTATAAACTTACCGAGTACCGGAGAGGCGATTGCATCTATTATTTGTTTTCTTGCTTTTTTCGTAATCCTGTTCTTGCTTTGGTCGAGTACCTCTTTTGTATGCTGGCATGCGAGAACTACCGAATCTGCCCTTAGCGGTTTTCCGTTTACATAACCAACGCTTATCTGTGATTTTCCGTCAGGACCAAGAAAATTCAGTATGCCTTTGTGCCTTACCTCGGCCATTCTTCTGACCAGCCTGTGCGCGAGCATTATAGGAAGTGGCATGAGTTCTTTTGTTTCTCTGCAGGCGTATCCTATCATAATTCCCTGGTCACCTGCTCCTCCTCTGTCTACGCCCATGGATATATCCGGGGATTGAGTATGTATTGCGTTCAATATGGCGCAGGTTTTATAATCGAGGCCGAATTTTGCGTCTGTATACCCGATTTTGGCTAATAAATTGCGCGTCAGTTTATGTATATCTACATAGCTATGGGTGGTTATTTCCCCTCCCACTACGATTAACCCCATCGTTACATATGTTTCGCAGGCGACGCGGCCCCGCCTGTCTTGCCTCAGGACTTCATCCAATACCGCATCGGATATCTGGTCGCACAGTTTATCCGGATGGCCTTCCGTCACAGATTCGGCCGTGATAAGATAATCTTTACTGTTTTGCATGGCTATACCCCTTTCTTTTATTTTTTTGTTGAATAGTAGTTTAACTGCCCCTTTTTATCCTCAAACTTATTCTTTGCGTCTTCATATGATTCTAAACTGCCTATATCATGCCAGATTCCGCTTAAGGGATGCCCCCTTACTTTAGTTTTCTTAAGCAACCATTCTATGAAATGCCCCATTGCGTCCCGGGAATCCGCCGAGTTAACATAATCGTTAATAAGTCCGATTTTGTTTCCGGGTATAAAATATAAGCCTGTGGCAACAAGGCTGGAAAACGGCTTACTGGGTTTCTCTTTAAAATGGGTGATAAAATTGTTTTTGTCCATTTTTACTACGCCGAATTTATTAATGTAACGGCCATCCTTTATATCAAACACGCCTATGCATATCTGGGGATTTTTTCGGGCAGACTTAATCAGCCTGGCCAAATCGAAATTAAAAAAGTTATCGCCGGCTATCACCAGAAGGCCGGAATTCGTTTTCAGCTTATTTATTGCGAAAGAGAGGTCGCCCATTGCACCCAGGCGGTCTTTTTCCGATTTCGTAAGGTCGTTTATGACCCTGATTTTTTTGCCTTTGTTCCTGCTTTCCGTCCTTGCCCACTTATTGAATAGCGCATTAAACCTGCTATTAGTTATAACGACGATTTCGTCTATTTCTCTTATTTTTTTAAGTTTATCCGTTATGTAACCGATTATGGGCCGATCATTTATTGTGAGCAGTGCCTTGGGAAAGTTTTTTGTCAGGGGATATAAACGGGTGGCATAACCGGCAGATAGAATTATTGCTTTCATGTCGGGTGTTATTCTAGAAGTTTTTTCTTTAAGTAGGATATGGGTTCTATCGGCGTGGGGTCAACTTTGTTTAAGATTGCCAAATAGAAACTGACAAAATCTCCGACGTAAATCAGGGAAAACATCCTTGCCATCGGAGATTTTCCTTCCGAAAATACTTCCCGGACCTTAAACCCTCCCCTTTTCAATAGATCCTTGGTTATTTCTATGCGTTTCATTACTCGTTTGTGTTCCGACGAATCACGGAGCATTATTACCATAAAATCTTTGAGGGTACTTCGGGGGAATTTCCACCCCACTATCTCGTTATGGTTCATCTCAGGCAGGACGTGGCTTGAGGAAAGTGTTTTTGAATTCTCGGCAAGTTGACCGCGCCAGCGAGTAATTATAGAATCCAGATAATCGCAAGAGCCGTATATTACCGGGAAACTGTTTTTTAATTCGATTGCTAACTTTTTGGCGGTGTTGTTTTTCGAACCTATACGAACGGATAATTTTTTATCCCTCAACTGCTTAAGCAGGGCTACGGTTTCTTTTGATTCGCCTTCTATAGATCCGATTGCCTTTAATTTTTCCAATATTTTTAAGGGACTGAAGAATGAGTATCCTAAGGCCTGACGCGGGGGATAACCCTTAGGTATAATCAGATAAGGAATCTTAGCCCTTTTTGCTGTCTCAAGTATGCGTCCTCCCGAACAAATAACGATAATTTTAGCTTTCCTCTTCATTGCTTCTTCAAAGGAAGCGATGGTTTCTTCGGTATTTCCGGAATAACTGCATACAAAAAATAGGGTATCCCCGTTGATAGATTCGGGCAGGCGGTAATTTCTTATTACGGAAACAGGATAACTTGTTTTATACAGGAAAAAAGAACGTATAAGATCAGCGCCTATAGCCGAGGCCCCCATTCCCGAAAAGGCAATACTCTTAAAATTGCGGTAACCATTGGGGGGAAGAAAACCGGAGGCGAGTTTAAGCGCATCCGTACACTGTTCTGGAAAATTTTCAAGTAAAGTCAGCATATCGGACGCATCAATACGTTGATAGAATCGTTTAGTATTTGGCAATAGCATGGTTACTATACGGTTAGTCCGGGGATGATCTCTTTAATCTTGCCGGTCAAAAAATCCATAACCTCTCTCCCCGTTGTCAAGGTCAGTACTT
>JBFZAB010000109.1:0-2562 GCA_041309285.1 Candidatus Omnitrophota bacterium | reverse complement strand
TGCCTTTTTCATGGGAACAATCATGCGAACGCTCCATAAGACAGGGTTTCGTTTATCTTCTTTTTGGTAATCTTGCTTCGGCCTACGGCATTTGCCATCTGGTCGCCCAGATAAATCTTTATCAGCCTTATCACTTCTTCCGTTTCCGGTATTTTTACTTTCTCAAAAAGGTTTACCCGCTGCGCGGTAACACGTAACTCTTCCCGCAAAACTTCTATGCCTTTTTTTATCACCTTTATTTCTTCGCGCAAGGAAACCAATTCCCAGAACGCTTCAACGGCATGGTCTACCCAGAGAGGAACACTAAATAAATCATACCGGGGAAGGTCAAATTCGAGTCTCTCAAAAACGGGTATTTCTACGCCGGCAATATTTCTTGAATTATATACGCGTTCCCGGGGACGTATCCACTCCTCTATTTCTGCCTCGCCCGTATTCAACAATCCGGCCCAGAATTCTATCGTCTTAAGCCATTTTTTTTCCGCAAGAGATTTCTCTTCAGCCAGCGTATCCTGATGCAGAATTTCCATTTGAAGCTGCTGTTTTTTAAGCTGAAGGGTAGGGAGGTACCTTTCAAACTGCCTCAGGGCATCGCGCTGTTTTTTTAATTCTCCCTTGGTTAATTTAATTTTAGGCATAATGATAAATATTAGTAGTTAGTAGTTAGTAGTTAGTAGTTAGTAAACAGTATGCAGATTAATTTAGCCGATAACTTTTAATCTTTAAGTTTAGCAAGTAAAGAATATAACATGGCCTGGATTTCGTCTAATTGGGCTATCCGTTTTTCAACTATTGCTTCTGCAAGAAAACCTTTGCATCTTTTATATCTGCCCTTACTTTCATTAGCCGAGCCTCTTGCAATTCTAAAAAATTGCTTTAATTCTTTGCCGGCTTTTCTGCCATAGCCCTCTTCCATATTTGCACATACTGAATCCAGGCTTCTGATTTGCTGTCTTCCCAATTCCTTCCCTGTAAAATGTCTTTCCAAAATTTTTAAATCTTCGGCAATAAAATCATCAAATAGTTTCATTGCTTTATTATAAACTATAAAATCTTCAATCTTTTGTATCTTTTTCTTTTCCATCGTACTATCTACTAACTACTCACTACTGTTTACTTGTTCTTGGGCCAGTATTTTTCAACTATGGATTTTTTTATACCTGTTTCTTCAGGACTAAAGCACTCCGCCATAATCTCCCATCCGAGATTCAGGGCATTCTCTAAGGAAATATTCACGTCCAACGACATCATCTTTTTTTCGAAATAAACTCCATAGCGCAGGAGTTTATTATCCCAGGCGCTCATTTTAAATCCCATAGCGCGTTTCTCCACCGTCTCCCGGTAGCTGGCAAATAATTGAATCATGATATCCATAATGGCGCGGTGGTCATCGCGCGTCTTGCCGTTAACCTGCTGTTTAAGACGGCTTAATGAACCAAAGGGTTCTATAGCTCCGTTTTTGAGGTAGAGCTGCCCCTCGGTAATGTATCCGGTGTTATCCGGTACCGGATGTGTCACGTCATCTCCAGGCATAGTAGTGGCCGCAAGTATGGTAATTGAGCCTGCGGTATCGAAATCGACCGCCTTTTCGTAACGCGCCGCTAGTTGGCTATAGAGGTCTCCGGGATAGCCTCTGTTTGAAGGAACCTGTTCCATAGTAATAGAGATTTCTTTCAAGGCATCGCAAAAATTAGTCATGTCGGTAAGGAGGACGAGCACTCTTTTTCCCCTTAAGGCAAACTCCTCCGCAACCGCCAGGCTGATATCGGGGACAAGAAGACATTCCACTGTGGGATCGGCTGCAGTATGAATAAAGAATACACAGCGCGAAAGAGCACTCTGCTCTTCTAACCTGTTTCTAAAGAAAAGGTAGTCGTCATATTTAAGTCCCATTCCTCCTAAGATAATGATGTCCACTTCGGCTTGAACGGCAATGCGCGCAAGCAAATCATTGTACGGCTCACCGGGTATGGAAAATATGGGCAGTTTCTGCGACTCGACCAACGAATTAAACACGTCTATCATCGGCAGTCCGGTACGGATTATTTTATTAGGAATAATTCTTTTGACCGGATTGACCGGCGGTCCGCCGATATCAATGATATTATCCGAGAGGACGGGCCCTTTATCCAGAGGCATTCCGCTTCCGTTAAAGATGCGCCCCAGGAGATTGTCGCCGCCGGCAATTTTCATGGGATGACCCAGAAAGCGCACCTTGTCACCGGTAGATATGCCGCGGCTTCCCGCAAACACCTCCAGCGATACGCGCCTGCCGTCAAGGCGGATAACCTGGGCAAGAGAAACTCCCATCCGCGTGGTCACCTCGGCTATATCAAGATATCCCACGCCTTCGGCTTCGACGCTGATAACGTCTCCGGCAATTTCAATTATATTGGTATAAACTTTCTGCATATATTTAGGCTTGGTTGGCAGTTTTTTCTTTTAAAACCAACGAGATCTCTTTCTCTGTCTGTAAAAATCCCTGGGTATTCCAGGGCTCGGAATTCCAACCGCGAAAAAGTTGCCGTAACTTCTGGAAGAACTGTAAGGCCTTATCCTTAT
>JBFZAB010000108.1:0-2685 GCA_041309285.1 Candidatus Omnitrophota bacterium | reverse complement strand
CCGCTGGATTAACCTCGTCATCTCTCCATGCTAAAGCGCTTAATAGAGGTTCAATTGTTTTATATACTTCATCCTCACAAACTACAATCATACACATGCCTTGTCCTTCGGCGGCACGTGAACCACCACTGGTCCCTACGTCAACGAAATACACGCCTTTTGCCTTCAATTCTTCAGCTCGCCTTAGGCTATCCTTATAATTGGAATTCCCTCCATCGATAATGATATCCCCGGGCTTGAGTAAATCTATGATATCGGAAATTGAAGCATCCACCGGCTTTCCTGCCGGAACCATAAGCCAGACTACTTTTCTCCCGGACATCTGGGAAACCGCTTCCCGCAAGGAACCAGACACATTTCCGCCATCACTAGCGTATGTCCCTCGCGCCCCTTCGTCTAAATCGAAACCGGTAACCTGAAAACCGCGTCTAGCCAGAAGCCCGGCCATGCCCCGCCCCATCCTACCTAAACCTACGAAGGTAAGTTCATTAATTGTCCTTGCGCGACGAAAATCATCACAATGATAAGGAGGAGTGAGGTAGTTATGTACAATGTCCAAACCGAAAATTATCTCTGTACAAAATAAAATTAGTAATATTTTCGTCATAGTTATTCTTCAGCGTTTGCTTCTATCTAGGCCCTAATTCTGCCTCTATTTCTGCTACAATTCCAGGGTCAGAAAAGAACGGTAAGAAAGCGTCTGTGTAGTTTTGAGGATTCTGTCTAAAATCTTCAAGTAAGGCACCAAATTCAACCCACCTAAACCCTTCCACTTCGCCGCCACCCATAACTCCGGATTGGCTTTGGATAATAGCATCAATCACGGCCGCATTGGGATCTCCTTCTCTTAAAACAGAGAGATAAAAACTCTTTTTCTCTCTATTATAAGGAGAATTTGAAGGAGAGGCATCATATCGTAAACTACTGTCTTCTCCAAGTATGGCCTTTACCTCATCAAGCCTTGTCTCTTGCCCTGAGTCCAAAGTGTATAATACAACCCATTTTTTGCCATTTTTATCCTGGAAAGAATCAAAAAAGATACTATTAAAATTACTAGTCTGATCAAGATAACTTCCTTGCTCAAGCATACTTCTTATCTGGGCAACCTTTCCTATAAAATCGTCTCCCTGATATTCAAAAGAATATTGTTTAACATAACCGGGGTATTCCAACTCTTCGCCAATCCTAATAATGTTACCGCTTAACACAGCTGCGTCCATTCTGAGGTCACCGGAACTTATCTCCTCAACTGCCTCCTTAATCGCTGTATTGAAAGAATCCATCCCGGGATCAATATGTCCACACGCCGAAAGCGTATCTCTGCCGGGGAAAAGGAATTTAGCTGGCGATCTTCTTTGTAAAAGGATAAATACCTGGCCTCCCTCAATCTTAAATATTGCCAAATTAGAGCCTCCGTGGAGCAAACCGTTTTTATGGATAACGGCATTTCTCGAGGCAAATTTACCACTTGGCGTTCCGTCATCTAACATAATTTCGCTATATATATCCAATAAGGCTACGCCGTCCGATTTTTCTACGCCCATAAGTATCCCAACTATCTTCCTTAATTCATCACCCGCCACATCTATACCTGTATCAGTTTTTATTCCGGCACTCAGTTCATCCAGGGAGAATTCTTGTAAGCTATCTTTTCGGGAAACCATATAGCTACCTATGGCTGCTATTTTATTTAAGGAAATTTCATTCAATTCTATTCCAAAAAAACTTTTAATTTGTTCCCTCTCTTTGTATAATTGTTCTCTAAAGAATTGTTCGGTTCCTACAGTTTTTACCCTCCTCAATATCTCTTGTTTATACACTGAATAGACTCCATCCGGAAACAAACAGCAGGTCGCGATAGGACATATTTGAAAAATACAGCTACTACCAAAAAATAGAGTAGAAAAGATAAAATCTCCCTCTTTAGCTTATGCGTAAATAAACTAAGCATAACTCTGCTCCTTTGAGCATAGTTGTTAGATCAAATTAACTTAAGTAAATCTTTTATTATGTCTATACCAATTATAGCACAACAAATGCAATGTGTCAAGACTTAGGGGGACTCAAGTACGGTAAGAATTTTAGAATAAAGACTTGGGAAATTTGTTTCAGATATTGTTATTTTAACGAACTTGCTATTGGCCTATTTTTGGTAAAAAGTATTACCGAAGAAAAATTATTTCTTATACCCCAAAATTCTTCAGCACTAAATATCCTTTCGCCCTGCCAGTCCACGGCAACATCCAAACCATTACAAAGTAAAATTCCGTTAACCGCCCCTTGCCCTTTCAAAATCTCAGCTACTTCCTCTATTGTCGCACCGCCGCCTTTAGCTGATGCACCTACGGAAACAATAACAATTTCACCTTTTTCTGTTGTGCCAATTGCCGTGTGAGAAAACCAACCCCGTTTAAATTTTATTTTTACTGCATCGGCTGATTCATCATAACAATATTCCCCCACACCTACAGGATTGCTGACTTCCCTATAGCCGGATTTAGTCAAGAAATCCTTTAATCCCTGGGCTGTCAATTCTTTGCCAAAAGGCCTAAAATGATTCGCATTTAAATTGGCCAATACATTGCTAACCTCAATAGTTTCTCCGTTTAATGCCTTATTGACCAAATCTCCATCCTGCACTCTATCCTCTAACAATTCTGTTTTGCCTAAAAAGTAACAACCCCT
>JBFZAB010000107.1:0-2512 GCA_041309285.1 Candidatus Omnitrophota bacterium | reverse complement strand
GCGTGCTCTTTCTCTCACTCAATACCTGCATTAAAGGCTTACCACCCTTACTATCCGGCTGCGGTAGTTTAATAGGCCGTGTATTATCAGCAAATAGACTGCTGCTAAACATAAACAGTGTAGCTAGAGTTACATTAATAACATATCTGACCTTCATTATCCTTTCTCCTTTTATTTTATACTCCTCTCGCTCCACTTAGCTGTCTCATTCACCAGGGAGTTCCAGGCAAAGCCAAAACCAAAGGCGGTACAAAATAGCATAATTTCACCCTCTAGCCCTGAACATATCTGTTTAAACTCACACTTTGGAAAGATCAATAAAGTGGTTATCAGCCCTAATATGAATGAGGCAAATGCCGATAATATATAACCTTTTTTAAATCTCTTGATCTTTCCCTGTTTCATCTTTCTTAAATATGGCATCAATGTCCTCGCCAGCACGCCGCATAAAATTCCCGTGATCTTTAAGGCAAGCTCCATTTTCTTAAACCTCCTTTAGGATGGTTTCAGTATCCCGCCCGATACTATCAGCTTTATGCCTTCCTCTGCCGACATCTCTAAAAATTTTACAGCATTTCTTGGAACCAAGATAAAGAATCCGCTCCACGGACTGGGTGTTGAACCAATAAGAACGTGTACTAGCTCCTGGCCTGTCAACTCCCGGGCCTCCCTAAAACCTTCGTTGGTCATAAAACCTACTGACCAGATTCCTTTTGAAGGATACTCCACCAAAACTACCTTTTTGAATATACCCTTATCCTTGGAAAAAAGAAAGCCAACTATCTGCTTAATAGACGGATATACCTGCTTGATCCCCGGAAGCTTAAGGAACCATCTTTCAAGCGCCTTTTTACTCAATAAGCGGGAAAAGTGCGAAACAATCAATCCTGTTACTAGAATTATTAAGATCACCATAATAAAACCTAACCCGGGAACGGAAAAACCAAACTCTGTCCTTAAATATCTATTGATAACCCCGCCGATAATATTATCTATCAATTTAAATATAACATAGAGAATATACAGGGTAATAAAAATAGGCAGAATCGTAAGCAGTCCGGTAACAAAATATCGCTTTAATTTATTCATCTAAGATCCTCCTTGGTATTGCGTTTGGCTCTTATTTGCTTCTTTCAAAATCGATATGGCCCTTGTAGGGATCCATGCTTATTAGGCGGACACGGACTTTCTGCCCGACAAACATACCTTTTTCATTGCGCATGACACGGCCTTCGGCTGGCGGCGAAATGAGGCGCGCATAAGTTCCTTTTTCAGAAGAGCCTGTGCAGACAGCATCAAAAGTCTTTCCTATTTGGCCGGTTAATAAGACCGCTGCCATAGCCTTTCGCATAAAACGTTCGACCTTTTTTGATGCCTTGTCGCGGTCAGTACACCAGATGGAGTGCCTTATTAATTCCTTTTGGGTATAAGGGCTCTGTGACTTTGCAAGGACCGATTTAAGAAGCCGCTGTATAATGACATCTATATAGCGCCTGTTAGGAGCTGTAGAATGTGTATAATCCATGACCGCAAGGCCAAAATGACCGCGTGAGCGCTTACCTGGCTCAAGCATCATATATTCACCCGGTCCCAATAATTTTACTATTGTTAAAGATAGATCCTGAAAGCTGTCAGGGTCAGCATCTTTTCTGCTGATAAGAAATTGTGAAAGCGCTTTAGGATCAGGCTCTGGTGGCTATGCATCGTTATGGCTGCTCGCTACTTCTACTATCCCATCCCAATCTTTGGGCGTAGATACAACTCTTTCTATTACAGCCATGCCTGCCTTTTCCAAAAAATTCATCATCATCCAATTGGCGGCAATCATAAAGTTTTCAATTAAATACCTGGCAGGATTTTTTCTTGGAACAACCAATGCGACAATTGTGTATTTGTCTAGAAGAGGCCTGGCTTCTATGGTATCGAGCTCAAGAGCTCCACGATCCATGCGAAATTTTCGTAAGCGTCTGGCAGCCTCATCTTGTAGCCGCAGCTGCTCTTCTAGGCCGGGTCTCTTAGTTACCATGGCAGGAGCTTCTCTTTTTCCTTCAAGCCATTCGCCTATCTCCTCATAGATAAGCTTTGCCTTGTTGGAGACAACAGCTGCATAGACATCTCCCGGCTCAATATCTCCGTCCTCGAGGACAGTAAATTCAATTATAACCGCTAAGCGATCTTGGTCTGCCAGCAGAGACGTTAAGTCTGTTGATAACCTTTCCGGCAGCATGGGAAAAATCTCAATACCGGTATAAACGGATGTTCCATTATGGGCAGCGTGTTTATCTGTTTGAGAATTTTTTGGGAGGAATGCATCGACGTCAGCAATGGCAATCTTGACCAGTATCTCTTTACCTTGGCCCTTTTGGCAATATTCTAGTTGATCGAGATCGAGCGATTCAACATTATCAATAGACGACCATAGGAGTGGGCGTAGATCCTTAATCTTATCGCGCCCGCTCTTTAACAGCTTCTCTTTGTCGAGATTGCCAACTTCCTGGATAATGCTCTTTGT
>JBFZAB010000106.1:0-15400 GCA_041309285.1 Candidatus Omnitrophota bacterium | reverse complement strand
AGAAGATAACTATCTTCTGTAGGAAGCGAGTCATAAAATCTTCTTATTCCTCTCTCTATTTCTTCCTTTGTTCTAATTATTTCCATGCGCGCACCAGCAACAACATCTCTTAAATGGTCGCCAATACTTCCCAAAGACAACTCTTCAATATTAATCTGCAGACCAGCAACTATTTTTCTAACGCTTCTTACAGCCTCATTCTTTAAATCATCTATGTAACCTTTTTGAGAAAGGTTTCCACCACATAAAGTAACCTTGTGGTACAAATTCTCTAATGTTCTTACAAAATCAGAATTGGAAGAAACCATGCTTTCCATTTCTTGAGTAATTTCACTCAGGAAAGAAAGCCAGGATATGGACTGTTCAACATCGGCAGTCCTCACTCTCCTTGCTTCAACAGGATGAGAGAATAACAGGACAGCTGTTAATAAGAGCAAAATTAACCTGTTAACAAACTTAATTTTATCCTTAAATAACACCCTCATCATCTTTTCTAAAATCCTTTGGTTAAAAGGCAAAAAATGCCCTCAAGATAGATCCACAACTTGCGGTTCTTTAGTCCGTTAATATTATACTCTTCCAATCAAATATAACTGCTATTTAACCAAACGTCAAGGGCGGGATATACGGTAAGAAGAAACTTTGGGTTAGAGCACCTGAGCACCAGCCGACAGAGCACCAGAAATAAACTTAAAATATTGGCCAATGAACAATCAATTATTTTAAGCGGGCATAAGGAAGCACAGGAGCTATCTTATGAGGCGATATTTCTCCGTAGGTGGTTATCTTTGAGGTAACCCCTTTTTAGGGGATGGGGGTACCCATAGGAGAAATTGAGCCGATTGCTCCGAGAACCGCAAGCCGAGCGAAAAGAATTGTATTGTTGATACTAATATTACTTTTTAATATTTTTTCACCCGGCTAAGATAACAATTATAGCTACATTTCATATCTAAGAGCGTATCGCCAGCGAATTTTTCGCGTATCACACGGGCTATTTCAAAAGCGGCTACCGCTTCCCCTACAACCCCGGCTGCCGGGACTACGCAAATATCAGAACGCTCGGTTGCAGCTTTTTCCTGCTTCTTGGTAATTACATTTACCGAAGCCATGGGAGTCATTAAGGTTGAAATCGGTTTCACAAACGCCCGGAGAATAATGGGTTCACCGTTGGTTAGGCCGCCTTCGATTCCTCCGGCATTGTTGGTTTTGCGGTAAAAACCCTGCCTACCGGCAGGCAGGCTCTTTTTCTTGTCAAAATATATCGCATCATGCACATCGGATCCGAAAGATTTTGCTGCGGCCAGACCATTTCCGATTTCAACCGCCTTGACCGATTGAATCGACATCAATCCTTGAGCCAGCCTTCCGTCCAGACGCAAATCAGCCTGCATAAAACTTCCCAAGCCGACAGGCACCCCCAAAATAGCTATTTCAAACACTCCTCCCAGGGTATCACCTTTTTCTCCCGCCTCATCTATCTCATCAATCATCTTTCTCTCGGCGGCTTTATCAACACACCTTAGCTCGGATTTTTCCGCCAGGGGTTTTATCTTGCTGTAATACAGCCCATTGGTCTCTACTTTTATCTTTCCAATACCTATAACGTGACTGACAATTTCTATTCCAAATTCATCGAGAAGTATCTTGCAAATTGCCCCTGCGACAACCCGTCCTACGGTTTCTCTAGCCGAGGCGCGCTCCAAAATATTGCGCATATCTTTAGTATCATACTTCAAGGCACCGGCCAAATCTGCATGCCCCGGGCGCGGACAGGTAACGGAAGACAGCTCTTCAATTTTGTAATCTTTATTCTCTATACTCAGGGCAATAGGGCTTCCCAAGGTAACATCTTTCCTTATACCGGATAAAATTTCAACCCGGTCCCTTTCTATATCCATTCTTTTTCCCCGTCCGTAACCGCCCTGTCTGCGCTTAAGGTCCAGATCAATTTTCCCCTTATCTATTTTTAAACCCGCCGGCATTCCTTCCAGTATCGCCAGTATCGCCTTACCGTGAGATTCTCCCGCAGTTGTATATTTTAGCATTGTTTCCTCCGTTTTATTTTGCCAACGACCAGTAACCAGTGACCAGTAACCAGAGATTCTCTCCCCACACTGCGGCGATAAAAGCCGCCAGCGAAAGAAATGGCCCATAGGGTATATAATGGGACTTGGTTTTAATCAGGGAAATTATTCCAAAAATTAAACCGAAAAACGGAGCAAGAAAAAAGGCTAAAATAATTTTCTTCCAGCCCAGAAAAGCCCCCAGCATAGCCATGAGTTTCACGTCTCCGAAACCCATTGCTTCTTTCTTAAAAAGTAATTTACCAAAAGCCCCAGTCAACCAGATAAGGCCCCCACCGATAAAAATTCCAAGTAAGGAATCAAATGCCGCTAATTTCGACGATAAAATATAGCGCAGAGAAGGAAAAATTACGCTTAAGACAAAACCCGCAAGTATCCCGGAAATTGAGATAACGTCAGGGATAATCTGATACTTAAGGTCAATAAAGGTGGCTACAATTAGAGATGAAAAAAGTGCACTGTACACAAAGAATTTTATATTTAGGCCGTAATTAAGATAGAGGAACAGAAAAAGTATTCCGGTAAGAAGCTCTACCATGAAGTATCTCGGGGAAATCTTGGTTTTGCAGAAGCGGCACTTGCCTATTAAGACAAGGTAACTTAAAAGAGGGATATTGTCGTAGAAAGGAATCGTTTTAAGACAATTCGGGCAATGCGAAGGAGGTTTCACAATAGACTTTCCGTCGGGAATTCTGGCAATGCAGACATTGAGAAAACTTCCGATGAAGGTTCCGAAAATAAAAGCAAGAACACTTGGCATGAGAGTTAAAGGTTGAAGTATAATAAACACCTCCTATTTTATCGCGAGACAATATTTGTTAAAACTTTTTTCATTACACCGATAGGCGCTTTTTTCCCGGTCCAGATTTCCCAGCTGATTACTCCCTGATACAAAAGCATACCCAGACCATTCATCGTCTTTAGCTTCTTTGCCTGTGCCGCCTTAAGTAGCTTTGTCCGGAGAGGATTATAAATTAAATCGCAAACGACCAGTCCGGGATGAAAGAACTTAGGATCTACGATCAAAGGATCACTATTTTTCATCCCGCAAGGCGTGGCATTAATCAAACAATCGAAGTCTTCTAACAGCGGAAAGGGTAAGCCGGAGACAATCTGTACTTTGCAATTCGGGAAGTTGTGTCTCAGGTCAAGAGCCAGCTTTTCTGCCTTAGGACGCAAGGCATCGTAAAGGGCAATCTTCCTTGCCCCTTCCTTCGCCAGATTAAAACCTATTGCCCGCGCCGCGCCTCCGGCACCTAAGATAAAGAACCTCCTGCTTATAGGTACCATTCTTAATTCCTCTTTTAGTGCCCGGATAAACCCGCGTCCGTCGGTATTGTAACCGGTTAGCTTACCGTCTTTAGAATGAACGGTATTCACCGCGCCAATAAGCTTTGCCGTCGGATCCAGCGAATCTATGCAGGAAACTGCAGCCTCCTTATGTGGTATGGTTATATTCAGTCCGCAGATACCCAGGGCTCTAATTCCCAAAAACGCCTCTGATAAATTATGCGGAGTTACTTCAAAGGCCAGATACCTTGCATTTAATTTAGCTGCTTTGAAGGCGGCATTATGCATCTGGGGAGAGAAACTATGACGGACAGGATAACCGATGATACCGTAGATTTGGGTGTGAGAATCGATCATATAAAATAAACAACTTAATTTATTGTATTGTGTAACGCGTAAAGTGTAATGTGTAATAAAAAATGAATCAAACTTCCAGACATTAAACTTTACACATTAAACATTACACAACGTCTATTTTTTATACGCTATCTTATTCATCGCATTGACATACGCCTTCGCTGAGGCTTCAACAACGTCAGTACTCGAGCCGCGCGCAGTCACTATCACTCCTTTGGCTTTCAATCTAAGATAGACTTCGCCCAGGGCATCTTTCCCTTTTGTGACGGCCTCAATGCGGTAATCCTGAAGTTCTCCCTTGATACCGGTAACCTTATCTATTGCCTTGAAACAAGCATCAACCGGACCGTCTCCGGACGACTTGGCAGTCGTAGCTTTACTCTTATATTTTAAGGTCACCTCTGCCGCGGGTTTAATGAGCGTCCCGGAATTAATGGCAAAACTTTCCAATTTCCAAACAGGTTTAACCGCCTTAATCTCATCTTCAACTATCGAAATCAAATCGTCATCAAAGATGCTTTTCTTTTTATCCGCAAGCGCCTTGAAGCGTTCATTTATTTTATCAAGCTCCTCTACAGATAGATTAAAACCAAGCTCTTTCAGACGTTCGCCCAGGGCATGCCTTCCCGAGTGTTTCCCCAACACGATACCTGTCCCGGTAAAACCTACGTCTTCGGGCTTGATTATTTCATAAGTTGAGCGTTCTTTTAAGACACCATCCTGATGAATACCTGATTCGTGCCGAAAGGCATTTCCTCCCACAATAGCCTTATTGGGGGCAACAATAAAACCGGTCAGCTTACTAACCAGGCGCGAAACCTTATAAATATGTTTAGTGTTAATGCGGGTTTCTATGTCGGGAAAAATATCCCGGCGTGTCTTGATGGCCATGACTAACTCTTCCATTGAGGCATTGCCCGCACGCTCGCCTATCCCATTTATAGTACATTCTACCTGACGTGCGCCATTTTTGACCGCTGCAAGCGAATTTGCCACTGCCAGCCCTAAATCATTATGGCAATGGACCGAAATCACCGCTTTATCGATATTGGATACGTTTTCTTTGATAGCCCCGATTAAACTGCCAAATTCTTCCGGCTCGGAGTATCCTACGGTATCGGGAATATTTACCGTCGCAGCTCCCGCTTTAATCACCGCTTCAACTATTTTAAAGAGAAAACTTCTTTCCGTCCGTGAGGCATCCTCCGGAGAAAATTCTATATCCGGGCATAATTTCCTGGCATAGGTTACCGCTTCAACTGCAAGCCTTAAAATTTCATCCTCCGCCTTCTTTAATTTATACTGCATATGAATTTTTGATGTTGCCAGAAACACATGTATACGCGGCCTCTTTGAATATTTAACTGCTTCGAAGGCTGCATCGATATCCACCTTTATCGAACGCGCCAATCCGCAGATTACCGGGCCCTTCACGGATTTAGCAATCTGTCTGGCGGAGGCAAGCTCTCCCTTGCTTGAGACGGGAAAACCCGCCTCAATTATATCCACGCCCAGATCGGCAAGCGCACAAGCAATCTCCAGCTTTTCCGCTGGGTTAAGACTTGCGCCCGGCGCCTGCTCCCCGTCACGCAGAGTTGTATCAAAGATAAGTATTTTTTCCATATTGATAAAATTCAAATATCAAAAAGTAAAATGCAAAATAACAATGCAAGATTTAAATTTTTTAATTTTGATATGTAGTTTTGATTTTTGCAATTTGATTTTTGATTTATTTTTTCATCCAGGGCATCATCTCTCTCAGCTTCTTCCCTACTTCCTCTATTTTATGTTTGTCTCCTTCTTCAATGAGTTTATTGAACACGGGGCGTCCTACCTCATTTTCTTTAATCCATTCCCGCGCAAACTTTCCGGATTTAATATCTTTAAGGATTTTCTGCATTACCTTACGGGTTTTCTCGGTAATAATCTTAGGACCCCGGGTTAAATCACCGTAACAGGCGGTATTGGAAACTTTCCTTCTCATTCCGGAAATACCCACTTCTTGTATTAAATCAGTGATCAACTTTAATTCATGCAAAACTTCAAAATAGGCAATCTCGGGTTGATACCCGGCCGCAATCAAAGTGTCAAACCCTGCCTTGATAAGTTCGGTAACCCCTCCGCAGAGGACTGCCTGTTCACCGAAAAGGTCTGTTTCTGTTTCCTCCTCAAACGTCGTCTCAATGACACCGGCACGCGTTGCACCGATTCCTTTGGCATAGGCAAGGCCGATCTGTTTCGCCTGCCCTGATGCATCCTGAAAAACAGCCAACAGCGAAGGAACGCCTTTTCCTTCTTCATACATACGGCGAACCAATGCGCCCGGACCTTTAGGAGCAACCATAAAAACATCCACTTTTTTGGGCGGCTTTATCTGCTTAAAGCGGATGTTGAATCCGTGCGAGAAACAAAGAGCCTTTCCCTTTTTTAAATTTGGCTTAATACTTTCGTCATATACTTTTGCCTGGACATGGTCCTGGGTAAGTATCTGGATAATATCCGCGCCTCGGGCCGCCTCATCCGCGCTTACGGGAGTAAAACCGTCTTTCTTTGCCTGTTCAAAATTATGGGTCCCTTCAACTTCCGAAACAATTACCCGGCAGCCAGAATCGCGCAAACAAAGAGATTGTCCCCTACCCTGAATACCATATCCGATAATTGCAATTGTCTTATCCTTCAATAAATTTAAATCCGCGTCCTGATCATAATAAATCTTTGCCATTTTTTCTCCTCTGTTAGAAAATTGGTTAAATGGTAACCGGTTATTGGTTAAATTGTCCGATAATTAAATTTAACTATTTAACCTTTTAACCATTTAATTGTTTTTTAAAACTAATCTTTGCCTATCGCAATTCTTCCGGTTCTTATTAGTTCTTTAATCCCGAATTGACTCAGCGCATCGAGTAAATCTTTAATCTGGTGCTGATCTCCCACAGCCTCAATAATGGCAGAATCATCTTTATGCTGGATTAATTTCCCTACATATTTATTAAATAGGTTCTCGATTTTTGTTTTATCTTTTGTAACATAGTTGATTTTCACCAAAACCAATTCGCGGTCAACGTGTTCTTTCTTGGTAAAATCGGTTACCGTAATAACGTCAATAAGTTTATTCAATTGTTTATTTATTTGCTCAAGAATTCTTTCATCTTCCGCTTCAACCACGATGGTCATATACGAAATAGACGGATCGAGAGTTTCGGAAACAGCCAGTGAGGCAATATTATAGCCGCGCGCACTGAAAAGCCCGGCAACGCGCGCCAGGACTCCGAATTTATTATCCACCAAAACTGAAATTGTGTGTCGCATTGTTAGTAACTGGTAAGTTAGTAACTAGTAATCAGTAATCACTTAAATCCGCATTATCCCAATACGCATTGCAATTACGAGTTACCAGTTACGAGTTACGGATTAAGGATTACGAATTAAGGATTACGAATTACGCCAACCCGCTAATCATCTTATCAATTGCCTCGCCTGCCGGAACCATGGGGTAAACATTCTCTTCGGGCTCAATATGGCAATCTATAAACACGGTATTATTTGTTGCCAGCGCCTTGTCGATTGCAGGCCGGACTTCCTCTTTTTTGGTAACGCGGATCCCGACTGCGCCGTAGCTTTCTGCCAATTTTACAAAATCCGGATTAAAGAGCGGCGTATAGGAATAACGTTTCTTATAGAATAATTCCTGCCACTGTCGCACCATTCCTAAATAACCATTATTCAAAATAAGCACTTTGACATTTATTTTATTGGCGACGCAGGTAGCCAATTCCTGAATATTCATTTGAATTGAACCGTCGCCTGCTATATCAAAGACTTCTTTTTCAGGACATCCGATTTTCGCCCCCATTGCCGCGGGAAAACCGAAACCCATCGTTCCCAATCCTCCAGATGAAATCCAGGAACGCGGATGAATATATTTATACCACTGGCATGCCCACATCTGGTTCTGCCCCACTTCTGTGGTAATTATTGCCTCCCCTTGAGTCGCTTCATAAAGCTGCTCAATGGCATACTGAGGTTTTATTTTACCGTTATCCTTATATCTTAAAGGATGCCTCTTTTTCCACTCCTCTATAGTTTTAAGCCACTCTGTTGCATCAGGTACTTTTTTAATTTCTTCCAGGAGCTGTCCTAAAATATTTTTGGCATCTCCGACTATCGGTACATCCACTTTTACATTCTTGCTGATGGATGCGGGGTCAATATCGATATGAATAACCTTAGCATTAGGAGCAAAAGCATCAAGCCTTCCGGTAACACGATCGTCAAAACGCGCACCTACGGCAATAATCAAATCCGCATTCATTATTGCATGATTTGCGTAAGCAGTTCCGTGCATACCAAGCATTCCTAAAGACGACTCATGTGTTCCCGGAAATGCACCCAGTCCCATCATGGTCATGGTAACGGGTGCTTTAATTTTTTCCGCAAGTTCTTTTAATTCGTGGTGCGCCCCCGAAGAAATAACTCCGCCGCCCACATAAAGGATGGGCTTTCTGGATTCTGATATCAGCTTTGCCGCTTTTTTAATTTGCCCGGGATGACCAAAACAATTTGGTTTATATCCGCGGATATTTACTTCTTCCGGCCAGATAAAATCCGCTTGCGCCAATTGCACATCCGAAGGTATGTCAATCAAAACCGGCCCGGGCCTGCCGGTCGAGGCGATATAAAAAGCCTCGCGGATAACACGGGCTAATTCTTTTACGTCTTTAACCAAATAATTATGCTTGGTTATAGGACGCGTCACGCCTGTAACATCAGCTTCCTGAAAGGCATCGTTACCGATTAAGAAAGTTTTTACCTGACCAGTAATCGCAATCATGGGGATAGAGTCCATGTAGGCATTGGCAATCCCGGTAGTCAAATTGGTTGCACCCGGCCCTGAAGTTGCAAGACAGACTCCTACTTTACCCGTGGCCCGGGAATATCCGTCAGCAGCGTGAGCTGCTCCCTGCTCGTGGCGAGTCAAAATAAATTTCAAATCCGCATCATAAAGCTTATCAAAAATAGGCAGGACCTGCCCTCCGGGGTAGCCGAACATAACCTGGACACCTTCACGTTTTAAACACTCCAGTAATATTTGTGCACCGTTCATTTTCATCGATCACGAATTAACAAAAATCCTCATAGAAACTATTCTAACTACGTTCAGGGATCATCCTGAGTAAAGCCGAAAGACTAATTACCACGAATACAACACTAAGAATTTGTGTTTATTAGTATGTAAGATTATATCACGAGAGAAAGAAAAATCAACTCTTAAACACCGCGCCCGTAGAAGCCGAGGTTACTTCTTTGGCATAGCGGGCGAGGTAGCCGGATTTTACTTTCGGGCTAAACGGCTTAAGCATCCTCAAGCGTCTTTCAATCTGATTCCGGTCAAGTTCAACTTCCAGTTTCCTTGCCGGTATATTAAGGCTTATAACGTCTCCGTTTCTCACTATTGCCAGCGGTCCGCCTTCGGCAGCCTCGGGAGAAATATGCCCGATGCAGGGCCCGCGCGTCCCGCCGGAAAAACGACCATCGGTAATAAGAGCAACAGAATCAGCTAAACCCATACCCACAATCGCAGACGTTGGAGAAAGCATTTCGCGCATACCGGGCCCGCCCTTAGGGCCTTCATAACGGATGACAATAACCGTTCCTTCGCTAATTTTTCCTTTTAATATAAACTTCATTGCTTCCTCTTCGGAATCAAAAACTTTCGCTCTCCCTCTAAATTTAAGCATCTTTTCGCTCACCGCCGCCTGCTTTACCACCGCGCCGTCAGGGGCAAGATTACCGCGCAAAATTGCAATTCCACCTTCCTGTCTGTAAGGGTTATCAAGAGGCCTGATAACGTCTTCGTCAAAAATCTCCGCCTCCCGGGCAATCGCTTTTATTTTCTTGCCCGAAACGGTGTTATTGTCCTCAAGAAAATCTTTTAATCTTTTAAGGACCGCCGGTATTCCTCCTGCATATTCTAAATCTTCAAGAAAATAAGTTCCTGCCGGTTCAATACAGGCTATATTGGGCGTCTTACGGCTAATAGAATTAAATAAATCCAGATCCAGCTTTATTCCTGCTTCGTGGGCAATGGCAACGAGGTGTAGAACCGTATTGGAGGAACCCCCGAGTGCCATATCGACGGTTATGGCATTTTTGAAGGCAGCCAAATTCATAATCTTGCGCGGGGTGATGTTTTTATTAACCAATTCCACAATTTTTTCCCCGCTTGCTTGGGCAATCCTTAGCTTTTTTGCCGATACTGCCAGGGCAGTGCCGCAACCGGGAAGGCTCATTCCTAAAGTTTCAGTAAGACAGGCCATGGTATTTGCGGTATAAAGACCCTGACAGGAACCCGCACCCGGACAGGCACAAATTTCCAGCTGGGCAAGTTCCTGGGTATTTATTTCACCGCGCTCAAACCTGCCCACGGACTCAAAGGTATCCCGGACGAGTGCGAGGCGTTTCATTTTATGTCTTCCGCCAAGCATGGGACCGGCGGTAACTACAATCGTGGGTATGTTAATACGCGCGGCAGCCATAATCATACCAGGCGTAATTTTGTCGCAATTGGTCAGACAAACCAAACCGTCCAAAGAATGGGCGTTTATTATCGACTCCAGGACATCCGCTATTAGCTCGCGTGAGGCAAGGGAATATTTCATTCCCGCATGTCCCATGGCAATCCCATCACAAATTGCCGGAACTCCGAAAAAAAACGGAACTCCCCCTGCCGCCATAATTCCCCGCTCGATATAGCGTTCCATAGAACGCATATTAGTGTGTCCGGGAACAATATCGCTGAAACTGGTGGCTACGCCAATAAACGGTTTCTCCATATCCTTTCGGGAAATCCCCGTAGCATATAATAGCGCCCGGTTAGGGGCACGCTGGTAACCTTTCTTTACTATATCACTCCTCATAAATCCTCCATAAAATTCCGAATTTATCAATAACGAATGTCGAATAAATTCCCAAATTTTTTCCCGAATGCAGAGACCGAAAGAAATTATACATCGGGATCCCGAAGCATTTCTAAAGAAGTCCATTCATTCGGGACAATAACTAAATTACTACTTGGATATTTGGGCATTTAAAAATTGATTCGTCATTCGCCTGCCTGCCGTCAGGCAGGGATTTCGTCATTAGTCATTTTGATTTACAGTATTGCCAGATACTTATCCAGCTCGTACTGCTTTACCTGGGCTTTATATTCATCCCAGTCCATCTTTTTATTGCGGATAAAATATTCAAAAACTTTATATCCAAGCTCACGTTTTACCAGCGCCGATTTTTCGGTAACTTTAATCGCCTCAAATAAATCTTCCGGCAAAGAGCCAATGCCGGCTTTTTTTCTTTCCTCTTCTGTCATGTGGTAGATATTGTCCGTTGCCTGGGGAGGAAGGGTATACTTTTTCTCTATCCCCTCAAGACCCGCGGCAAGCATAACCGAGAAAGCAAGATACGGGTTACAAGCAGGGTCGGGCGAGCGATGTTCTATGCGCGTCGCTTTTTCTTTCCCGGGTTTGTACATCGGAATCCGTATCAGCGCTGAACGATTCTGCTGTGCCCAGCAGATATATACCGGGGCTTCATATCCAGGAACCAGTCTTTTATAAGAATTCACCCACTGATTGGTTACCGAGGTAATTTCTTGAGTATGCTTAAGCAGTCCGGCGGTAAATGATTTGCCAACTTGCGAAAGATGAAATTTATCTTTAGGGTCGAAGAACGCGTTCTTCTCTCCCTTAAAAAGCGATTGGTGCGTATGCATGCCGGAACCGTTTATTCCAAAAACCGGCTTGGGCATAAAAGAAGCGTGCAAACCTTTCTGCTGGGCAATTTCTTTTGCCACCAGGCGGTAGGTCATGACGTTATCCGCCATAGAAAGCGCATCTGAATATCTTAAATCAATCTCGTGCTGGCTCGAGGATACTTCATGGTGGCTATATTCTACAATAATCCCTATATCCTCCAGGGCGCTTACTGTATCATTCCTCACACTCTGGGCAACATCTAAAGGCGTCAAATCAAAATACCCGCCCCTGTCCAGAACAATCGTATTCTTGGGATTATTAAAATAAAAATATTCCAGTTCCGGCCCGACATAATAAGTAAATCCCATCTTTCTGGCGCGTTCAAGATTCCTTTTTAATACAAATCTCGGATCGGCTTCAAAGGGTGTACCTTTGGGTGTATAGATATCGCAAAACATCCGGGCTACAGGCTCGTCTTTAGATTCCCAGGGCAGTATCGCAAATGTACTAAGATCGGGACGGGCAATCATATCCGATTCCTCAATACGGGCAAAACCTTCGATGGATGAACCGTCAAAACCCATGCCATCCTCTAACGCACGCGGAAGCTCGTTTATGGTTATGGTAAAGCCCTTTAAAAATCCTAGGACATCGGTAAACCATAACCTGATATACCGGACTTTGTGTTTTTTAACCAATTTCATTATATCTTGTTTGTTCTTTACCTGCATGTTCTCTCCTTTCATCCGAGAGAAACCAGATACCAGAGTACAGTAACCAGAAAAAATCCATCTGGTTACTGCCTGCCGGCAAGGCAGGGTTACCGGTTTCTGGTTACTTTAGTGATTTTTATAACCCCTGTATTTTTTCAAAAATCGTTCAATGCGTATCATTGCCTCTTTGATATTCTCAAGGCTTGAGGCATATGACATCCTTAAATATCCTTCTCCACAGGAACCAAAAGCAGTTCCCGGGACAACAGCTACTTTTTCTTCCTTAAGAAGCTTAGAAGAAAAATCGAGAGAACTAAGCCCCGTGTGTTTAATCGAGGGAAAAACATAAAAAGCACCTTCCGGATTATGACACGAGAGCCCCATTTCGTTTAGGCGTCCAACTATAAATTCCCGACGGCGGCGGTATTCCCTTTTCATTTCCTCAATGAACTTGCGGTTATTATTCTGCAGTGCCTCACAGGCAGCCATCTGGCTGGTTATAGAAACGCACATTATTGTATATTGATGAATCTTGGTAATTGCCGAAATAATTTCCCGCGGGCCACAGGCATAGCCTACGCGCCAACCGGTCATAGCATATGCCTTGGAGAAACCGTTCAAATAAAGGGTATTGCTTTTCGCATTTTTTAACGTTGTAAACGGTGTATGCGTAAAATCATAAGTTAACTCATCATACACCTCGTCCGTAATAACCAGGATGCCTTTCTTTAGCGCAATTCTATTTATCTCTTTAAGCTCATCTTTACTGTAGGAAACTCCCGTCGGATTAGAGGGATAATTTAAGATAAGCGCCTTTGTTTTATGGTCGCAATTTTTTTCTATTAAAGCGGGGTCGAGTTTAAAGCCGTCTTTGGCTTTTGTCTCTAAATATACCGGAATCCCTCCTGCCAAGAAAGTGACCGCGCCGTAAGAAACATAACTGGGTTGCGGAATAAGTATTTTATCTCCGGGATTTACTATTGCGCGTACTGCCAGGTCTAAGCCCTCGCTCACGCCAACGGTAACCAATATTTCCTCTTCTGGATCATATTCCACACCGAAACGACGCTTAAGATGTCGGGAAATTTCAAGCCGCAACTTGTAGAGCCCTTTATTCGAGGTATAGGAAGTGTAACCTTTCTCGAGCGAATAAATCCCTGCTTCGCGCACGCTCCAGGGTGTAATAAAATCGGGTTCCCCTACTCCCAAAGAAACAACGTCCTTCATTCCTAAAACCAGGTCAAAAAACACCCTTATTCCTGAAGGAGCCAATTCCTGAACGCGTTTTGAAATAATATTTTTCATGGATTTATTAAAACTTAGGCTTAGATTAAGGTTTAGACTAAGGTTAACTAAACCTTAACCTCAATCTTATCCTCTCAATATGATATATTTATTCTCTTATTTTCTTCTCTGTGTTTTAAAATTACCCCGTCTTCTTTATATTTCTTAAGCAGGAAGTGAGTTACCGTGCCTCGCACGTTTTCCATTGATGAAAGCTTCTCCGCAACAAACCTGGATACGGCATGAATGTTCTTCCCCTCGACCACGAGAAGCAAATCATAGGTCCCCGATAAAAGATAACAGCTGGTAACTTCAGGAAATTGGTAAATACGTTCGGCAATATAGTCAAAACCGAGATTTTTTTGAGGTATTATATTTACCTCTATTAATGCCCGCACTTCCGCATCATCTTCTTTGATCAATTCCTTGTTTATTACAGCTTTATATCTTAAGATCAGGCCGTCTTTTTCATATTTCTTTATTGCCTTGGCAACATCTGCCGTTTTACGCTTAAGCAATTTGGCTATTTCTTCCGGCTTTTTGCGGGCATCTTTTTCCAAAATTTCTAGAATTTCGTCCATTATTTCCTCCCTTCACTCAGGATTGGTTAAACGATAATTGGTAATTGGTTAAGTTGTTTACCACGGGTAACTATTCCTGCCTGCCGACAGGCAAGTAACCCTCTAACCATTTAACCATTTAACCATTTAACTAACTTAATTGCATAGGCAGATTCAGACACTGCAAATCTTGGGTCCTTGTCTTTTATGTCTCGATCGTTCTATCATCCCCTTTACTTTCTTTACTTTTTCCTCCGGAAGAATCTGACTTTTTTTATTCTCTATACGTTCTAAAATAGCGTCTATTTCTTTATAAGTTATTCCCATTTCTCCTTCGTCTGTTTGACCCGGCCAAAGGCCTGCAGAAGGAGCTTTGTTAATAATTTTTTCTGGTATCCCTAAATACTTAGCTAAATCTTTAACCTCGGATTTTAAGAGACCTCCCAGAGGCAAAATATCCGCTGCTCCGTCGCCAAACTTGGTGGAATATCCGCAAAACAATTCAGATTTATTTGATGTTCCGCATACTAAATAATTGAGCTTATTGGCAAAATAATAGAAAACAAGCATTCTTAATCTCGGTTTTAGATTTGCATAAGAAAGCTTATTGCCCTTTGGCAAAATATTCGCCAACCCTTTGTAGGGCCCCGATAGATCGATGGTCTTTGTCTTTAATTTAAAGCTTCTTGCAATCAGCCTTGCATCTTCCAAGTCCCCTTTAGAACTCTCACACGGCAGAATGAGGCTAATTAAGTTCTCTCTCACCGCTTGCTTTGCCAAAACCGCAGTAACCGCCGAATCTATACCTCCGCTCAGACCTAAAACAATACCTCTCTTCCTTGTCCCTTTTATTTCTTCTCTTATCCAATTGACTATTCTTTTCTCTAACTTGTTCACCCTGTCTCCTTTAAGATATCTTAAATCATTAGACCAAAGAATGCAAGTATTTTGGTTAATTCAGCTATCCTATTCGATATAGTCCTTACAGCAGATCTTTTAAATATTCGGTCAAATCCGAAGCAGAAAATTCCTCTCTATCGACAAACAGGCACAACAAATTTTATCAACTCAAAAGTTAAAACGAAGAAGTAAAAACCATAATTAAAATGTATCAAGGTATCAAAGTATCAAAGTTTTGCCTTATTTTTATCTGAAAACTGACAACCGACAACTGAAAACTAAGCAAGTTTTACCTTTTTACTTCTGAGTTTTGACTTCTTTTGATGATTGTTCCGGATTTATCTCCCGTGATACCACGCGAATCTCTTTATAATTCGAGGATGGACTAAAGATGCCAATCTTTATCCGTCCATGATCAACTTCATCGGAATAAGAAGCTACATTCCGACATATCTGGT
>JBFZAB010000105.1:0-3054 GCA_041309285.1 Candidatus Omnitrophota bacterium | reverse complement strand
GATTTATTTATTTCTTCCTCTTTTATATCCAGGTATTTCAGACCGCATTTCAGGGCTTCTATGTAGGAATCCAAAGGAAAAGGAGATTCAACTTTGTCCGTTAACTGTATTCCATAAACCTGGCCAAGCAGATAAAAAATATTATTATTAAGAAGATCAGAGGAATATTCCTCGGGCAATATATTTGCCATTTTATTCCGGATGAGGTTTGCCTGTTCTAATATTTTCTCCAGAACTTCTTCCGTTGCCCCCGAATAAAATACCGGCCAGGCATAATCAAGTGATTCCTGCGTGGAGATATCCATTCCGAAGTATTTTTTGAGCTTTGCTTTTACAACTGCGCTGATAGAGAGAATATCTTTTAAAAAATTTTCAGATAGTAACCCCATGTTTATTTCCTCGGCGAAATATTGGATCAGCTGGCTATCGTTGAAATCAATAAGCTGCTTATTAAATACATTTTTATACAGTATTTCTATGCGAGCGTAGTCTTCCGTATAAATCTTCAACACATCTTCTATGCGCAGCCCTTCAAATACCTTCCAAGTAAGTGCTGATAACTTATGAGGCGGCAGTTCTATGCCGTAAAGGGATTTCGCCTTTTCTGCCAGGGAATTTTCTAAAGATCTTTTATTTTCAAAAGGGATATAATTGAGTTTCTTTGAAATTAAAGGAGTCAATCTTTGTTTCTCCAGTATTAAATTAACCCTATTTTTGATATTTATATCTTTTCCGGAAATTGCATAATTGATAAGATACGGCATAATTTCCTCAACGAGACTATGGGAAATATCATTGGAAATAATGAAAATATCTTTGCACGATATTTTTTTTTCATATAAAAGCTGAGTTACAAGAATTTCGGTTCCGGTTTTAAATAGACAGATTTTTTCACATAGATTCTTAAATATTGCCGTTTTTTCCGTTTCTTTAAGGTTAAGCTTCCGGTAAATGTCGTAAAATATTGAAATATGGTCTTCGGATAGAATATCCCTGGAATTTTCCCAATAGGTTCTCAAAATAAAACGCTTAAAGTTATAGTATTCTCCGGTTTTGCGGATTTCTTTATCGGGACTTCTGCTACTTAAGAGCCCTTTCTCCACATAACGCTTTATCTGCCATTCCTGGTAGCGGGTCATAGGCAGATTTATTAAAGCAGAAAGAATTGAGAAATCAAGAAAACGCCCATGTTCTTTGTAAAAATATTTCTCCAGAATAGAAGCGGTATTTATCCAGGATTTAACCCTTGCGTCATAAGAAATGGGTTGTCCGAAGATATAATTTAATAATCCATAGAGTTCGGTGTCCGAAATATTTGATGCGTTAATTTCGGGATTTTTTCTGATGAGACTTGCAAGATATATAAGGTTACCCATTTCGAAGATGCTGTAACCCCGGTTATTCATTATGGAGAGTAGGGTAGACAATCTTTTTAATGAACAAGGCTCTCCTGCCGAAACAGAATATACTGCTTCCAGATATATTTTTTCTTTAGTCTCTTTTTTAAGCTCCTCAAAAGATATGTCAAATAGAGGCATAACTTTCTCCGCAAAGTAATGTATTTCCTGACGATTTAAGTTGGAAGATGTTTTTTTATTAATAAACTCGACAATTTTTTTTCTTAATTCTGCGTTTTCCCATTCAAGAAGCGGTATAGAATTAAGCTCTTTTAGTAAATCCTGGCAGGAATCAGATATAATTTTTTTCACAAGAGATATGTTTCTAAATAGCCCTTCTGTCTCAGTTGATGTATAATCTTTTAGTTTCATCTTTTCCCACCAATACCTTATTTCGTCTATATTTAATCCCAACCCGTATTCAAGCGATTTCTGTTGTATGAATTCCATTTCTGAAATAGCGTTAACAAAATTATCCTTCCCGTTTATCCCGCGGTAGTTAAAGAACTGAACCCAGCTTATCAGGATGCCAAGGCTTTCTTCCTTGTAGAGGGGATTATCCGGATCAAACTTCAGTCTTATACCCTGATTTTGGTAAAATTTCTCTAATGCGTGTTTTAATGATGATAGGATAGCCAAGTTATTAAAAAAGATCCCGATCTCTTCCTCGGTAATGGAGAAATTTTCTATCCATGAGGAAAAAAATCCTACTTTGCCCGTAAATTCTCTAGCTATCTTTTTTTCTTTCACGCTTTCCAGATCCACCCTGTTTAAATTGAAAGGGCCATAAAGTTTCTGGAATGAATCCATGGAATATATAGCCTTAAATCTATCGAGCTGTTTTCTAATATTACCTTCCGCTTTTGAAAAATTATTTTCTTTTCTGTATTCCTCAAGCCATTTCTTGGCCCAGTAGTTTAATGAACCAAGGTAGAAGGCCTTTTGGGGGTAGGAAATGTTTGAAAAATTGCCAAATATGTATTCGAAATATTCATCCTTCTTAAGCCTATCTGTGAAAGAAAAAAATAGATTATCTTCTCCCTTGTTCGGATTGATTTTATTTTCCCAGAAAAATCCTGCCAGAGAAAGAATGGTGCCTAATAAAGTTGCCTCATTGAATTTATTCTCTTCATCATTAAAAAGTTCGTTCTCTCCTTTTTCTAGAAATCTCCTTAATCTTACCGCCTCATATAGTTTTAGTTTTTCTTCCCGAGAAAGAGGCAGATAGTACTCCCCAATATTTGCGCGTATTCTTTCGATAATATCAAATAGCCCGGGGTAATCTTTTTCTTCTATACCTGCCGAAATTAGCCAGCTAACTATTTCTTCCTGCAAAACCTTATCTTTCAAAGAACCGTAGAGCGATCCAAACAGGCCTCCTGCGTATTGAAGAACGATTTTCCTTTTTTCTTCCAGGGCCTCTTTCCTCCACTCGGACATGGTAAGCTGGTCCAGTTCTTTTCTTATCCCTGATTCCCAGATCAGATACGGCTCTATTTTTTCCTCCGGAATGTTTCTTAAATCCATGCGCAGAAATTCAAAATCCCTTTTTGTTTGGAATGATATAAAATCAGAAAAATTTTTGCCAAGATGTTCTTTTAATTGGGAGTAGTAGAGGCATATACCCAGTATGCGCAGGTCAAATACTTCTTCGAGG
>JBFZAB010000104.1:0-7710 GCA_041309285.1 Candidatus Omnitrophota bacterium | reverse complement strand
TCTTTTGGCAGGGCCTGCTTTAAGCCTGCCTAGCATGTTGGTTATACGGGGAATCATCGGCACTAAGAAAACAGCCGTATATGTGGTTTTGGTTGTGGTTATGGCAACTATAAGCGGCATGATTTTTGGTTTTATTGTAAAATAAATACGAATTACAAAGAAAGATAAACGGAGGCGTAAAATGAAAATTGAGATTTTAGGGGTCGGATGTCCCAGATGTAAGCAGCTTACAGCTAATGCCGAGGCAGCGGTTAAAGAATTAAACATCCAAGCTGAGATAAGCAAGGTGACGGATATCGACAAAATCACCGAGTACGGCGTGATGATGACGCCGGCTTTGGCTGTCGATGGCACGGTGGTTTCGGCAGGAAAAATTTTAAACAAAGACGAGATTAAGAAGAGCATCTTAAATTATAAGAGGTAGGGTTGAAAAAAATATTTCTGGTAATTCTGGCGGCTGTTGCGGTAATTAGCGTAAGTTCATCAGCCATTGCAATAGAAGATAAACCGGCAGCTAAAGTTATCGCGTATTATTTTCACGGCACTTTTCGCTGCTATACCTGCTCGAATATGGAGAAATATTCAAGAGAAGCGATTGAAGCGAATTTTAAGGATGCTCTCGCGTCAGGGCGGCTTGAGTTCAAAGTAGTCAACGTAGAAGAGAAAGAAAACGAACATTTTGTGAATGATTATCAGCTCTATACCAAGGCACTCATTATTTCTTTAGTAAAAGACGGTAAGGAAGTTAAATCAAAAAATCTCAATAAAATCTGGCAGCTCGCCAGAGACAAGCAAAAGTTCTTTGATTACGTTTCGGTTGAGATAAATGAATTTATGAAGGATACAAAATAATGGAGCTACTAATAGCTTTTGGCTCAGCATTGTGGCTTGGGATATTAACGTCAATCAGCCCTTGTCCTTTGGCATCGAATATTGCGGCAGTATCATTTCTTTCAAAAAAGATTACTCATCCATTTATGGTGTTTCTCTCGGGACTTGCTTATACAGTCGGACGGATGGTTGCGTATGCGGCTCTGGGTTGGATTATTATTAACTCCCTGCTAGGTGTTCCTCAGGTTGTTCAGTTTCTACAGAAATATATGGGTAAGGCTTTGGGCCCCTTATTGATAGTCACCGGATTATTCTTATTAGAAATCATTACGATTAAACTACCCGGCGTCGCTTTATCTCAAAAGCATCACAATAAGCTCGTTGAGTCTGGAGCACTGGGAGCTTTTTTGCTTGGTTTTATTTTTGCTCTGGCATTTTGCCCTATTTCGGCAGCGTTATTCTTTGGAAGTCTTATTCCCTTAGCAATTAGTAGTAAGGTTGGTGTTGTCTTGCCATTTATTTATGGGATTGGTACAGGCTTACCGGTTTTTATTTTTGCTGTTGCCGTTGCTTTGGGCGTAACATCTTTGAGCCATTGGTTTCACAGAATTACCAAGCTTGAATATTATACCCGTAGAATAACCGGAGTGATTTTTATTATGGTTGGTTTGTATTATGCGGGAATTTATATTCTGCGGCTATTTTAAGTAGAGGGAAAATGGAGTATGTTATTCATGAAGAACGCAAATTAAGTTCTTTTGAAAAATATCTTACCGGCTGGGTCATTCTTTGCATAGGATTCGGGATAGCCCTTGGTAAATTATTTCCGCAGTTCGCTGTTACGCTTGATCAAATTTCGATTTATCAGGTCTCCATTCCTATCGCTATTTGTCTTTTTTTCATGATGTATCCCATTATGGTCAAGATTGATTTTGCCGAAGTTATTAAGGCAGGCAAAACTCCTAAACCGGTCATCCTTACGTTGGTCGTAAATTGGTGTATAAAGCCATTTACCATGCTTGCTATTGCATGGCTGTTCTTGGGATTATTATTTAAGGGATGGCTTCCTGGTGTAGAAATTGTTAAGAGCGGGGCGCAGGTAGAGCTGTTCAGGTCATATATCGCCGGGTGTATTTTACTTGGCATAGCTCCTTGCACGGCTATGGTTTTGATCTGGGGACATCTTGCCAAAGGTAACGACGGCCATACTCTCGTAATGGTAGCTATTAATTCGCTGACCATGTTATTTCTTTATGCGCCCTTAGGCGGATGGCTATTGGGCGTGAACAAGATGCCTATTCCTTGGCAGACGATTGTATTATCAGTAGTTATTTATGTCGGCCTGCCGTTATTATTAGGATACTACTCAAGAAAATGGTTAATTGCCAAGAAGGGATTTAAATGGTTTGAAGAAAAGTTCCTGCATTATTTAACTCCGGTTTCGATATGCGCACTTTTACTTACACTTGTCTTGCTTTTCTCGTTCAAAGGCGAACTAATCATCAATCAGCCGCAGATTATTTTATTGATAGCTGTTCCGCTTTTTATCCAGACGTGCCTCATCTTCGCTGTTACTTATGGACTGGCTAAATGGTTAAAATTGACTTACCGAGATGCCGCACCATCAGCTTTAGTAGGGGCGAGCAATCATTTTGAGGTTGCCATCGCTACTTCGACAATACTTTTTGGGCTTTCTTCAGGAGCATCCTTAGCTACGGTTGTGGGGGTTTTGATTGAAGTTCCGGTTATGCTGATGTTAGTTAAGGTTTGCGCAAGGACAAAAAGTTGGTTTGATTAGAAAAGGATGCCATGTATAAAAAAATAAAAGTTGGCAAAAAGAATATCGAAGCGTTTTGCATCCGGCTTATGGATAAGAACTTTATACTTCTAAGGGGGAATAGAGGATACGTTATGTGCGGATACCTTAACTTAAGAACAGCCGAGAAATTCCGCGATGTTGCGGTAAAAATCATAGGTGCATCTACAATCGAAGATGCCCTCAAGGCAAAGGTTTACTCCTGCAGTTCCGCGGCAAAAAGACTGGGCATTGTCAAGGAGCAAAAAGTAAGCAAAGTCCTTCGTATTATCGCCTAAAGCTTGTCCCTCAAGATATTTTAATCTCTGTAATCTCTGCCTGTGGCAGGCAGATGGTTTTTTAATCGCCGTAATCATTTTTGTATATTTTTTTCTTGACAAATGATACTATTTTGGTATCATAAATAAAAGGAAGGAGGTGCGTATGAATATAACGGTTAGATATATGCTCAGGCCCGTTGCGCACTGCAAAGAGGGCTGTTCTAGAGTGTCCTGGGTACGACGTTAAACTGCCCAAGTTTTTTTAAAAGAGGAGAGCTATGAAGCTTGTTACCAGAAATACCGATTATGCCGTAAGGGCGCTTTGCTACATGGCCCATAATAAAAAGAGGATAGTTTCAGTTAGCGAACTTGTCAGTAAACTTAAAATCCCCCGGCCATTCCTAAGAAAAATACTCCAAGCACTGCATAAAAATAATATACTTGCCTCTATAAAGGGGCAAGGGGGAGGGTTTCAGCTCACATCAAAAATAGATAAAATTTCCATACTTAAATTAATCGAAATTTTCCAGGGTCATTTTAAGTTGAATGAATGCATTTTTAAAGGGATACGCTGCCCAAACATAATTAAATGCCGGTTGAATAAGAAAATAGGAAAAATAGAAAAACGGGTTCGCATGGAATTAAAATCCATAACCCTGGAAGATTTAATAGGATGACAAAAAGAAAAATTATAAAAATTGACGAAGAAAAGTGCAATGGTTGCGGACTATGTATGCCCAATTGTCCTGAAGGAGCGCTTCGGGTAATTGACGGTAAAGCACGACTTATAAGTGACCTATTTTGTGACGGCCTGGGTGCCTGTATCGGACATTGTCCCGAAGGGGCTATTGCTATAGAGGAAAGGGAAGCAGAAAGATATAATGAGAAAAGGGTGATGGCAAATATTGCAAAACAGGGCGCAAATGTCATAAAAGCCCATCTTGAGCATCTTAAAAACCACAACCAGCCTGTATTGCTTAGGGATGCCGTCGATTATTTAAAAGAAAATGGAATAGATGTTCCGTTAATGGAAAACACGCATGTACACGCAGGGAGCGGATGTCCCGGCGCAAAGATTATAGATTTCAAAAAAAGGGGTTCTGAAAAGGAAAAAATTAACTTCAACGCCGAGTCGGAGCTCAGTCATTGGCCCATACAGCTCATGCTTGTTCCTCCGTTTGCGCCTTATTTAAAAGATGCGGATTTGTTAATTGCTGCCGATTGCGTCCCTTTTGCCTATCCTGCCTTCCATCAGGATTTATTAAAAGAAAAAGTCTTGCTTGTCGGTTGTCCGAAATTTGATAACCTCGCGCTTTATAAGGAAAAGATTGGCCGTATTTTAGAAATTAACGAGATAAAATCGATAACTTATGTTCACATGGAAGTTCCTTGCTGTTTTGGCTTAACGAACATTATCGAGCAGGCAATATCTGAATCGGGCAAAAAAGTACCTTATAAAGAGGCAGTTATAGGCATAAAAGGGGATAGGTTAAAATGAATTATTGTCCCGGAGCACAAAAATATAGACAACCGCAGCCGGAGGTTATAAAATGTCCATGTTGTCAAAACGAAACCGAAATATGGACGGATGAATTTAAGATAACGTGTCCTGCCTGCAAAAACCCTTTGGTACGTCGGGAATATGGGGCGATATGTCTTGAATGGTGTAGAGAGGCTAAAACATGTATAGGCGAAGAAAAATTTTCCCGATACAAAGAAGCAAGAAAGGAAAGGAGATTTAAGATGAAGGAAAAAGTAGAAGCTGCATTAAATAAAATAAGGCCAATGCTTCAGGCAGACGGCGGAAATATTGAGCTTATAGAAGTTAGTCCTGATGGCATAGTCAAGGTAAGGCTAAGCGGAGCCTGTGGCTCTTGCCCAATGAGCCAGGTTACGCTTAAAATGGGCGTCGAGAAATTGATAAAAAAAGAGGTTCCTGAAGTCAAAGAAGTTATCGCGGTATGAAAGAAAGAGGATTCCAGAATGAAGATTGCCGATAAAAAAGGAAAACTGGTCATATCTGATTTTAATGAATTCGATGCCTATAGAATGGCCTCTAAGGTAGAAAATGACGGGATAGACTTTTACCGTAAATTTTTAGGCAGCGCAAGTAGTAAGGAAATAGCCGAGGCGATAGGGTTTCTTATACAGGAGGAGAAAAACCACCTTAAATTTTTCCAGGAATGCCTCAATGGATTAAGGCAGGGTAAAGAAGACCCTTCCGAAGACAACGACCTGTTTGAAAGTATGGATTATGGGATATTCCTGCCTTACGAGAACATAGAAGAGCTGGAAAAGCTGCTTAATGAACCTCTTAAGGTGTTGAAGTTGGGGCAGATGATGGAAAAAAGGTCGATAGATTTTTATGAGAACTGTCATAAGATGGTTTCCGGTGAAGATACCAGAAATGAAATATTGCGCATTATAGAGGAAGAAAAAAAGCATGGTGAGCTCCTGGATGAGTTGGTAAAAAGCCTGAACATGGACTAATCAAATATACATAGAGAGGGGTAGTTATGAAAAGACTCCTGCATATTGTTGCTACGCCCAGAGGTGATGATTCCCGAACTCTTCGAGTTTCAAAGGTTTTTATCGATACATTTAAGAACAGAAACCAGGACTATTTTATCGACGAGTTTAATCTCTTCGAAAAAACACTTCCGGACCTTACGATAAAGAGAATAGACGGGAAATATACTCTTCTTGGCGGTAAGGAACTGGATGGAGATCTTAAATACGCCTGGAAGGACATAGAAAAAGAGATAGAGCGCTTTACCTCAGCCGATATTTATTTAATAAGCTCACCTATGTGGAATTTTTCCATACCCTATCCGCTTAAACACTATATAGACATAATCTTTCAGCCCAAGTACCTCTTTCGCTATACCGAAAAAGGGGCCGAAGGTTTATTAAAAGACAAAAAGATGATAGTTATTACCTCGCGCGGCGGAGACTATAACGAAAATAGCCCTGCACATACCTATGACTTCCAAGAGCCATATTTAAGAGCCGTATTCGGATTTACAGGGATAAAAGATATTGTTTTCGTAAACGCCCAGCCCATGGATGCCGGGGGCGAAGCCTTAAGAAATATGGCTTTGATTTCGGCAGAAGAGAAGGCGCGTACGCTCGCAACGGAAATATAAATAGTTCGGGTGAGCCGAAAGGAGTAGACATGAAACCGGTTAAAATATTACCTGATATATACTGGGTGGGAGCAATAGACTGGAATGTAAAAAATTTCCACGGTCACACCTACAAGACTTCCCGCGGGACTACCTATAACGCTTACCTGATTGTCGGAGAGAAAACGGCATTGGTTGATACTGTCTACGGCCCCTTTGCCCATGAAATGATTGAAAGGATAAAAGAAATAATTCCGCTGGAAAAAATCGATTATGTCATTGCAAATCACGTAGAAACCGATCACTCCGGTGCTTTGCCTGAATTAATGAAGCTTATTCCCAAAGCAAAAGTTTTAGGGACCGCAAAGTGCAAAGACGGGCTCTTTAAGCATTATTATGGTGACTGGGATTTTCAGGTAGTAAAGACAGGCGATAAGCTGAACTTAGGTAAAAGGACGCTTACTTTTCTTGAGGCACCGATGTTACATTGGCCGGACAGTATGTTTACCTATTGCCCTGAAGAAGAATTGCTTCTGCCTAATGATGCTTTTGGCCAGCACTATGCAACGTCTGCTAGATTTGATGACGGGGTAGATGTGGGAGAGCTAATGGATGAGGCAGCAAAGTATTATGCCAACATACTCTGGCCTTTAAGCTCTCTGGTAATAAAGAAAATAGAGGAGGTCAAGAAGCTTAATATACCGATCAAAATAATTGCACCCAGCCACGGGATTATCTGGCGCAAGGATCCGGGAAAAATCCTGAACGCATATGTATCCTGGGCAAGTAATGAAACCAAGAAAAAGGCGGTTATTGTCTATGAGACAATGTGGGGGGCAACGGAAAAGATGGCAAGAAAAATGGCCGAGGGATTAATTGAGGAAGGAATCGAGACAAAAGTTTTCGATATAAACCAATCCGACCGCACGGAAGTAGTTAAAGAGATGCTTAGCGCAAAGGGATTTCTTATTGGTTCATCCACCCATGATTCCGATATGCTTCCCTCAATTGCCGGATTCTTGTCTTTCTTCAAAGGGTTAAGAGCTAAAAATAGAATCGCTTCCGTATTTGGTTCTTACGGATGGTCGGGAGGAGCGGTAAAGAATATAGAGGGAATTATTAAAGAAGCCGGTATTGATGTCCTTCCTTCCATATCCATCCGTTATGTTCCGGACGAAAAAGAGTTGATGGACTGTTACGAATTCGGGAAAAAATTTGCTGAAAATATAAAAAAATAGAGAGGAGAATTAAAGCTATGACTAAGTATCGTTGTACTGTGTGCGGCTACATTTATGATCCTCAAAAAGGAGATCCCGTAGGCAATATAAAACCGGGAACTTCTTTTGAAGATTTGCCTGATACATGGGTATGTCCCGAATGCGGTGTGGGCAAAGATATGTTTGAAAAAATCTAGAATAAATTTATTTATCTGAAAGGATAAAGCTATGACTGATTTTAAAGACTTATTACAAAGCGCAGACTGGAATAAAGAAAAACACGTTCCTGTTATTGAAGCCCCGGATAGGATAAAAAAGGGGGAGGCGTTTAAAATTTTTCTTTCCGTAGGGAAGGCCATAGCTCACCCCAACACAACAGAGCATCATATAAGGTTTGTCGAGGTCTATTTCCTGCCGGAAGGGGAAAAATTTCCCTCTGAGGTAGGAAGGATAGAGTTTGC
>JBFZAB010000103.1:0-7917 GCA_041309285.1 Candidatus Omnitrophota bacterium | reverse complement strand
CTTCCGATCTTTATCTCCTGAAGTAGCGCTGGGGGAAGCTCCTTCGGCTGTTTTTTGCTGTATTTCAGCCTGCTGGTAAGCCTGCCAGAAAGACTCAAGTAAATTCTGGCCCGTTTCCCTTGCATTATATTGTGTCATATTGATGATTCCAATAAGACTATTTTTAAGCGCCATGTCTCGCGTGGCATTATCTACCCTGTCAAAATTCGCTTGTACGTTCTCTAATGGAATAAAGCCGCCATTAAGAGGATCTCCCATACCAAATACTCCGACGCCTACAGGCATGACTAAAGAATATTGCGCCCTTAACTCTGCACCGGATAAGAGGCAGAAAAATATTCCACCCGCTATTACGATATTCAATCCGATTTTCTTCATATTATTTTTTCCCATCTTTCTACATTAATTATAGCACACAATTTGTATGTTGTCAAGGTGTACATTAAGACTTTTCTAAAATGTTAAATTTGTCTGTCTGTATTCCTTTTTGTTCTTCTTTTTTGCTCATTAATCTATCCTTCTCCACCTTGAGAAATTATAGTCTTCGCCTTTTATAAAGCTACTTTACTTTCTAACTTTATTCTTTTATATATTCTTTTATACCAACTTTCCAGATAACTATAAGCAAGAATCGTGCCAAAGATTTTGTTCACACCAGATTTTTTAGCTATTTAACCTAACTTATTATTCCACATATAGTTAAGGAAGGGAAAAATCTTTGGGACTTTTATCTTTAGGTGGAAAATCTAACAACGCAGAGAGAAAAATAGTATACTTATAGTACAAGGTAAGAAAAAGAATACCATAAACTATTGTAAATTAATAAGATATGGTGTAGCAGTTTTGTTACATCGGAGATAATTTTAGTTGCTATTTAAATAAGAGTAAAGTGATACTTTAGTCTAAATAATATAATAAAAGCACATCCTATAAAAAGAATAAACCAACAATTTTCTTTTCATTTCTTTCATTTATTCTAATTTAACTCAAGTAACCGGATTTTACATTTTATCATCCGGCAGCATTAACTTTATAATCTCAGCAGAAACAATCTTGTGTTTTAAAGCTACCTAATACATTATAACGCCGTTTAGTAACAAGACCTCGCGAGGATAAAGTTTCAGCGTATTTCCGTTGGATATGCCCGACAATTCCGTAACTATAGGATCCTCTTCAAGAGGATTCATGGCATTGGTATATCCCACAAATCTTCCTCCGGTAACGCCCTGGGCAATGAGACTGGCTATCCGGGCACCTATGCGTATTCCCATAATCCGGTCTAATTCTGTAGGCATTGCTCCGCGACCCTCGTAGGTTAACAGATTATTGGCACGGACTTTGACTTTAAGATCTTTCAGCCGGGGTTCTATAAACCCTGCCAATGCCTGCCCTACCCCTCCCAGGCGAACATTCCCGAAATGGTCCCTTATTTCTTCCCTGCCGGCTTCCGGATGTTCTGGAATAGTATAGCCTTCCGCAACAACCACAGTGCAACATTTATACTGGGCGATTTTATGCCTGATGGCAGCCTCAATATCCGCAAGCGAGGCAGCATATTCCGGCGTAAGAATCAAGATTGTCCCCCGCAATTCCTCCTGTCTTCTCTTTTCGGCGTCTGTAAGGCCGTCAAAAACATCGCCGCGGGCAGACTCAAAGGCAAGTCGTCCTGCGTCTCTACCCATCGCTTCTACAAACATCACCATGGGCTGCCCCTTCTCTCCGTGAGTAAATGCGCTCTGGGCTATTGAATATATCTCACTTCTATAAGCAGCTGCCGCAGAATCAAAACCTAATGCCCTCACTGTCTGGTTATTGACCATAACGTCTCCGTCAATTGTTTTAGCTGTAGCGAAAACAAAAGCATCGGGATTAAGCTCGGCTATCTTGGCGGCTGTTTTAAGATTATCATCTCCGCCGGTACAAATAAATCCGCCGAAACCGTTTATATTCCTCATAGCGCTTTCATAGTTTCTTAAGGATTCCTCGTATTTGGGAGAATCTTTCTTTTCTATCTTAAAAGGATTGATCCGTGATGAACCCAAAGCTGTACTTGCCTGATCAACCATATCCCGGGTAAGTAAATCATCTATTAAAATAAGTTGTGTCCGGAAGTTTTCAGGTGCAACTATCAGACCTGCTCCGGCATTCTCCACACCCAGAACTGTCATCTCCGTATTTAATCCTTTTAACTGGCTGGCTGCAGCGCTGATTACAGCATTGATACCGGCCGAATCACCGCCTCCAGTAAAAGCCAGGATGCATTTATCTTTATGCGCAAGAGCCTGGTCAATTAGATACTGCTGAGAGACAGCTTCAAATTTGCCTTCGGATATTCCGTTAAGAACCTCGGCATTACTTAAGCCTCCATAGGTCAATATCCTGGCACCCGAACGGCTCAACCGTGCAATATGTGTTCCTCTATTTCTATCTACTATTAACGAACCACCTTCGCCTTTTCTTAAAATATTAATAAGATTCGCTTCGTCAAGTAACGCCTGATCAGTGATATAGACTGCGTAAGGGCTTTCCCAGCCCCAGCCTAAATCATCAATGATATCCCAGATTTTGTCCCGGGCATTAAAGGCATTATACCACTCGTAAGAACCCTGTCTGCCGGCTTCAATAATGCGCAACATATCTGCTACCGGCATACTGTCAATCTCGGTCTTGAACGGCTTAATAGCATTTTTAATATTATCGCTTAAGAATTTAGCATAGGGTGAACCATTAGCAAGAATCTCTGCGCGAGTAAGAGAGGCAATTGGCGGTGCATTTTTAAGCTTTCCTTCTTTGTCATAGTTATCCACGGTCCATTGCGCCATTCTTTTAAATAAATCCTCGGGCATATTCGCCAGGGCAATATTCTGCCAGAAAGTTCCTACATTGCCTTTTAACAGGTTTCCTGCCAAGTAATTTTTCAGAGTATCGTAAGGCGTACCGGTAGTACCATGTTGGGCTATGGTTACGCCTAGTGGCCTTATTGCCTGGGCTATTTCAGCCGTCCTTTTTATATCCACGGAAGTAGGCACTAAATTTCCTTTGTCATCATAAACATTGCCATGTTTGGTTCCGTTGTTTACTGCGATAAGCTGGGGATTTATTCCTCTTGCTTTAAGCGATTCAATCAACACTACCGCTTCTAAGGGTGTGGTGATAACCGCCTCTCCAGTCAAAGGGTCAATTCTCCCTACATGACCAACCTCTACCTCTAGACCTAAATCTGAAGGTATTAACTTAGCTAATTCCTCATTGATTTCAATAATCCGTTTTAAATCGAGATAGGTCTTTAGATATTCGTACACCTTAACCGGTTCATCTATACCCTCGATGTAAACAAACTCATCTCCGCAAATAGCCTCCAACTCGCTTAAAGAAGAAAAATTCCCATGTGCAATAATTCGGTTCGAAAGGTCTTGGCTTATTCGAGGGATTTTAGTAAAATCATAACCATCGGCTACGGCTTTATCCAATACGCCGACAAGAATCTTTGACTCAATATAATTCATTATAGTTCCTACATCTTTTACAACACCGCACTCTGACTCAATATGGCCCATTAAAATATCCACATCCTTGGGGGTCGCATTTACAGTCTTAATAATATCACTGAGCTCTTTTATTCCCTTGAATTTGCCGTGTTCAACCAAGGCCTTTGTAAATTCCTTTCCCATTCCAAGCCTAATAAGATCATCTTCTAACATACTATTAAGTACCGCCAACTGGAAAGATTCAATTATAGGCCTAAGTTCTTCCATTTTCTTATATTCACCATGAGCGGCAATGGCGTGCGCAAAGAACTCCCTTATTCCAAGAAGGCGAAGGGCAGTAACGTCCATTTTATTAAATACCGCCAATTGATTTGTCTCCCTTACCGCAGGCAAAGAAGAAGGATCGATGGCAAAAGAGGTAAATCCTGCCGCAAGTTGGGCCTGATTAAGGGCCTTGGCTTTCTCAATTGCATCTGCAGTATCTTTAGCAACCGTAGTATGGTCAGCATGAATGGCATAAGGTAAATCAAAACCCAACAATGCTGCCCAGTACCTTACAGCATCAGCAAACGCCTCAGGAGTCTGCCCGGTATATCCGCCTTCCAAATTACTTTCGGACATCGCTATTTCAAACATAACTGGAGCGCCTAACTCCTGGGCTGCTAACATCACGCCGGGAATGCTTTGAGGATAACGGGCATTTACTGCCATAATGGTGGTCCTTCCACCGGCAAGGGCCTCCAACATGGGGGTGGAACTAACCGGCGAAGTCACCCATAAGGCAGCCATCTGGCACGCGGCAGTTATCTTAGCCATCTCTTCTGTCAATCTACTTTTAACTTGCGAATCTGTGGTATTGGCAATTAATTCCTGAAAGGCAACTTGCAGAGAAGCAGCCACTCCCTTGATGTCATTAAAACGTAAAATCCTGAAATCATCGCCTTCCTTAACCTGGTCCCGTCTGATACCCTGCGCATAATAGACAGCCATATTCACTATATCGAAAGCATCGTCTTTATCTATCTCGCTTATAAGGTCGGCATTATATAAAACATATACGCTAGCCTGTACATCGGTAAATAAACTATCTGAACTTGTTTCCGCTATACCTTCTATTTCTTGGAAAACAGCAAGTCCTTGGCTGAAAACAGGAGCGTTTTCTATACCTAAGCCTAATAAACCAAGAGCACTAACTGGAGCATTAGCTGGTTCAATTGTTTTTGCCCGACGTAAAGCTTGGAGATCAACTGAGGAATTTGGGGAATGTATGAAACTAATTGAAATACTTAAAACAAAAGACAGGAAAACTAAAATTGCCGCATGCCTCATAAATCTTGAAGTCATCTCCCCCTCCTTTTTTCTAGCAGACTTGACCCGCTAAATAGTTTATATGTAATTATTTCAGCTTGATAAAGCAATTTTATCTCTCTTTTTAAATATAACACGTAATCTATATTCTGTCAAGGTGGGGCAATCCTTCTGCTTCTTTGACTATTCTAATATAAATACCAGATTTGCCATAAAATTAATTCTTGTTGCCTGGGGAGCAATTCCCACTTCCGCAAGCCTGGGGTTAACTAGTTCGGAAAGTGTTTTAACAAAAAGCGAAATTTCGTCGGTGGCATAAGTTTTCCAATTTCCCATAACTACAGGAATCCTGCCATCTTTGGGTCCATATTCTTGCGCAATCTTTACCATTTCGGTAAAACTCTTTACCTTTGCCGAAGCCCCGCCTATAAGTGCTCCGTCAATATCCGGCTGGGCCAAAAAACTTTGAATATTTTCCGGCTTTACGCTTCCACCATAGAGAACACGCACCTGCTTTGCTACATCATCACCAAACTTTTCCCTTATTGTCGCGCGAATTGCCGCGTGAACTTCCTGGGCAACTTCCGGAGTAGCGGCAACACCTGAGCCTGAGCCGCCGATAGCCCAGATAGGTTCATAGGCAATAACCACTTTGGCTGCTTCTTCAGCAGCTAACCCTTCCAAAGCTGCCTCTACCTGTCCTTTAACTAAATTTATTGTTAAACCTTCTGCTCTTTCTCCCATGTCTTCCCCGACGCAAATTACCGGAGTTATCCCCTGAGAAAGTATGGCCTTTACTTCAGTATTAATAATTCTGTTAACTCCTGATTGGACACCTCCTGCTTCGGCTTCATAATATTTTCTGGTTTCGGAGTGATAAACCAGGGCAAAACTCGCACCGGAGGACATAGCTTCATCAACAGTAATAGAGCCGGTATAGGCACCTACGTTGGGAGTAACCCGCTGCGCTCCAACCTGTAGCCACGGCCTGACGACTGCTTGACCGGATCCTTTTAAGCGCCGCAAAGAGATATAATTATTTTCTGTAAGTACATCTACTTTTGAAATGCCTAAGATAAAACTCAACACAACTAACAACAGGGCCAAAGACTGTCTTTTACAAAACACCTCTGCCTCCTTTTCGTTCCATCAAATTCTTAATTAATCTCTCATCTATTTCCTGCAGTTTTCTCTCAATAACTAAAACCGCCTCTTCCCAGGAAATAGAATTCTCCGTATTTATAGAGAGACCTGAGTTATGTTTATCCAAACGTAAGTTAAAATTTATACGATCCACCTCAATACTCCTAATCAAAGAATAAGTTTATTAAATTGAAAGAATTTAAGTTACAGAGCCTTTTAAAAGGAAAAACAAAGAAAACAAATCACCTATTCATATAATTATAGAATTTTCTTAAATTTTTAACCTGAAACGACAGGATTGCTACGTAGACGCACTTTTTTGGATTATTCTCTTTCTATTTAAGGTATAACACCTAATCTGCCAACTGTCAAGGTACGCTCGTATTTATATTTTGTGTTATTATTAAACCAACATTGCATAAAGCCGCATATAAATTCCACTTATCATTTGTGTCCAATAAACTAAAAGGCTCTGCTGTAGAATCAATTAAACCCGCAAAATCTATTCCGGAAAAGGTTGTTGGGTTTGTTTTGTGGGTATTAATTATATACTCAAGGGCAATGCGAAAATTACTACCTCTGCCTGTAATCGGTAGAACATAAGTTTCTAATATATCCCAGGGGTCCTTTATTTTCTCTGCCTCGGCAACTTCTATAGCCTTATCTATTCTCTGAGACAAAGACATACCATGTAGCTGTTGCAACATTGTCTCATCGGGAAGTATTTTATTCGTAATAATATATCTGGCCTGCTCACGATCATCGAACAAAAAAGGATCTTCCAATTCTGTTCTTTGGGATTCCATATATGCTTTTAACCCTGCTACTGTCTTATCGAAATAATAACCCGTTAATATATGATACCTGACTGCCCGCTCTACGCGTTCGGAAAATTCAGCGTCAACAAATAACCTTACGTCATAGAGTAAATTTACGCTTTCTTGATGTAGCGATAACTCTCCGGCAATAAAGATTATCTCGCATTCATTAGGGTTAAGTTCGTAAAGAACATCTCCTGTTTGGACATCAAGCCAGAATGAAGAATTTGGAGAGATTGCTCTCCAGCTATCTTTAGGATTAGCTATTCTTCTCAGTTGCCTTTCTTCTAAAGATCTTAAAGGTTCATTTTCTTGAATCAGAACCAAGCGGTCCACTTCAGAAACAACAACTCTTTTATTATCAGCATCCACGAAAGGAACATAAACTGTCTCTCCTTCCCTTAAAAGCTGGATATCCCTATAAAGCCTCCCTAATTCCAGATGGGTTATAGCCGGCGATAATCGTATCTCTAAGGTATCGGCATTTTTCCTTTTTATGAATATCGCATGGCCCTCTAATTTAACTTCCCGGCCAATCGCCGGAATCGGAATTATTGTTTCGTCAAATTGTGTCTTTATGGCAATTCTTGCAGAATCTATCCGTGTAACATCTATATCTATATCAGACAAGACTGTTTCTCCTACATTTGGTATAGTTATAGGAGATGAAGTCTCCTTTCTTGTTCTGTCAACAGGTAGACGATAATTGTCTACGTTAAGGACCTCGCTTCTATAATTGGGAAAATGCTTTCGCAAATAATTTACCACAACCCCTCTAATTCCTGAACCTAACCACCCATCAATAGCAACAAAAACAGGGCGTCCTAAACCTTCCGCCTGTATTAAGTCTGATTTTATTTCTGATATGACAGGACCTAAATCTCCCGAAATTCCAGCCATGGTATTTAGTTCTAACATTACAGGTGCGGGCCTTAACTCTCGAGGCAACAGAACTGCTATTGAAGATGCATCGGTTAATAATAAATTTTCAGGGTTGTTAAGCACGCTCATAACTTGACTGTCCTGGCACGCAATCCTATACTGGGCTAATAATCCTTCCATCCTACTTGATATAATAACAGCAGTTTTAATGCCAGATTTTGTGAGTGCGGATGAAACAGCATTATCCGTAGCTATAGTGGTAAAATCAGTGACTGCTA
>JBFZAB010000102.1:0-3572 GCA_041309285.1 Candidatus Omnitrophota bacterium | reverse complement strand
ACACCTTCTTTAACGTCTTCGAGCCTAACGATACCGCCAACTTCGGTTAATATCGGGGACGTGTACGGGTCCCATTTAACAAAAACATCGCCCTTCTTGACGCGTGCTCCGCTTTCAACCGATAACCTCGAACCCTGCGGGATAGGATAGCGCTCCAGTTCTCTTCCTACGTCATCGTTTATACTGACCTGGCCGTTACGGTTAAGGATCACCACCTCGCTTTTGGTCTTAACAGTCCGCAGGTTAAAATATTTGACAACCCCTGAATTTTTGGCCTGAATATAAGACTGTTCAATAATTCTGCTTGCCGTACCGCCGATATGAAAAGTCCTCATCGTAAGCTGCGTTCCCGGCTCGCCTATGGACTGGGCCGCAATTATACCTACGGCCTCCCCTAATTCGGCCATACGCTGAGTTCCCAGGTTTCTGCCGTAACATTTTGCGCATACACCATGTTTTGTTTCACAGGTAAGCACCGAACGGATACGGATTTTCTCTATACCAAGCTCTTCTATGCGGTCGGCGTGTTCCTTCATAATTTCCTCGCCCGATTTAACAATAACTTCGTCCGTAACGACATCAACTATATTGTCCAGGGCAATGCGGCCGATGAGACGCTCTTTTAAACTGACTACCTCTTCATCTCCCTCAACGATTGCCAAAACAAATATTCCATTTAAGGTCTTGCAGTCTTCTTCCGTTACAATAACATCCTGGGCCACATCAACAAGGCGCCTGGTTAAGTATCCGGAATCGGCTGTTTTTAAAGCCGTATCGGCAAGTCCCTTTCTTGCTCCGTGGGTAGAAATGAAATATTCAAGAACACTTAAACCTTCGCGGAAATTTGCGGTTATGGGATTTTCAATAATCTCGCCTGAAGGCTTCGCCATCAAACCGCGCATACCGGCAAGCTGACGAATCTGAAGCTTAGAACCACGCGCACCGGAATCAGCCATCATGAAAACGGGATTAAAGGGATCCAGTTCTTTAAAAATTTCACTTGATATCTCTTCGGTAGCATGCGTCCAGGTATCAATGACTTTATTATAACGCTCGCCGTCGGTAATAACACCTTTGCGATACTGCTCTTGAACGTGGTCAACCTCCTGCTTGGCGCGCGATAAATATTCTTTTTTGAGCTTTGGTATAATCAGATCGTCGACGGACATCGAAATTCCGGCAATCGTTGCATGTTCAAATCCAAGCGCTTTGATGCGGTCAAGGACCATAACCGTGTCGTGATGGCCAAACTTTCTGTAGCAGGTATTGATAACTTCGCCTAGCTTGGTTTTATCTACGGCTTCATTAAAATATTCCATACCGGTAGGCAATATGTCATTAAATATAACTCTGCCCACAGTCGTATCAATAATATTTCCGCCAGTTCTTAATTTTATCTTGGCATGCAGGGATACCTCTGAGTCATTGTAGGCTATAATAACTTCTTCGAATGAAGAAAATGTCTTTCCTCCGCCAGGTTGCTTAGCTTTTTCCTTGGTCAGATAATGTATGCCCAGAACTATATCCTGGGATGGAGTAACTATTGGGTGTCCATCCGCGGGAGAAAATATATTATTTGAGGCGAGCATGAGCACCCGGGATTCCATCTGGGCCTCAATTGAAAGAGGTACGTGAACCGCCATCTGGTCACCATCAAAATCCGCGTTAAATGCGGTACAAACCAGGGGATGAATCCTTATTGCTTTGCCTTCTACCAATATCGGTTGAAAGGCCTGAATTCCCAGCCTGTGCAATGTAGGTGCGCGGTTAAGAAGTACGGGATGGTCCTTGATAACTTCTTCCAGTATATCCCAGACCTCGAGTTTCGTCTTTTCTACCATCTTGCGCGCGCTCTTTAAGGTATGCACATGACCCCTCTCTTTGAGTTTCCTGATAATGAAAGGCTCAAAGAGTTCCAATGCCATCTTTTTAGGCAATCCGCATTGATATAATTTTAACTCCGGGCCGATAACTATGACACTGCGCCCCGAATAGTCAACACGTTTTCCTAAAAGATTCTGACGGAAACGCCCCTGCTTTCCTTTTAGCATATCGGCTAAGGATTTAAGGGGGCGGTTGCCTGCGCCCATAATGGGACGGCCGTGACGGCCATTATCAAAAACGGCATCCACGGCTTCCTGTAACATACGTTTTTCATTCCTGATGATAATCTCGGGAGCCTTAAGCTCCATAAGTTTTTTCAGGCGGTTGTTACGATTAATAACTCGACGATACAGGTCGTTTAAATCCGATGTAGCGAATCTTCCGCCGTCAAGAGGAACCAGGGGCCTTAAGTCGGGAGGAATTACGGGTATAACGTCTAAAATCATCCACTCCGGACGGTTGTCCGATTTTCTGAACGCCTCAACTATCTTTAAGGTCTTGATATTTTTCTTCAGGGCCAGTGCTCCCTTAGAAGTTTTAATTGCCTTGCGAAGTTCCTGGGCCTTTTTGTCCAAATTTATTTCTTTAAGTAAATCGCGTATAGCCTCCGCTCCCATCTTCGCAACAAACTTCTGACCGTATTTTGCCTTGGCCTCCTGATATTTCTCTTCGGTTAACAAATCTTTCTTTCTGAGAGGCGTCTCGCCGGGGTCAATAATGATGTATTCTTCGCAATATACTACCTTTTCCAGCTCACGATTAGACATCTCAAGAAGCGTCCCTATCCTGGAAGGCATAACTTTGAAAAACCATATATGCGAAACTGGACAGGCCAGCTCGATATGCCCGAGGCGCTCCCTGCGTACGGATGAACGGGTGACCTCAACTCCGCAACGGTCACATATTACTCCTTTATATTTAATTCTTTTATACTTACCGCAATAGCATTCCCAGTCCTTAGTAGGTCCGAATATCCTCTCGCAGAAAAGACCGTCTTTCTCCGGCTTAAAGGTACGGTAGTTAATTGTTTCAGGCTTCTTAACTTCACCCTTCGACCAGGAAAGTATGGTTTCCGGTGATGCAATCTTGATATTTATAGCATCAAATAAACTTAGTGCCTCTTCTGCCATAAGAATTTTCTCCTTCATTTTCTTTTCTCGGTCTTTATATCAAGGCACAAACTCTGAAGTTCCTTAATAAGTACGTTGAACGACTCGGGTGTCCCGGGCTGCAATGAATTCTCACTCTTTACTATCGCTTCATAAATCTTGGTTCTGCCCTGGACATCGTCTGACTTCACCGTAAGGAGCTCCTGTAACGTATAGGCCGCTCCGTACGCCTCTAATGCCCAGACTTCCATTTCTCCAAAACGCTGTCCGCCAAATTGTGCTTTGCCTCCCAAGGGTTGCTGCGTAACAAGCGAATACGGCCCGATAGAGCGGGCATGTATTTTATCATCGACTAAATGAATGAGTTTCAACATATAAATATATCCAACGGTGACCGTTTGATCAAATGCCTTACCCGTGTAACCATCATATAAGGTAATGCGGCCGTTCTGTGGCAATCCTGCACGTTTTAGTTCCTGCTTTATTTCTTCTTCGGAAGCACCTCCGAAAACAGGAGAAATAGCCTGAAATCCCAAAGCCTTTGCTGCCCATCCCAGGTGGGTCTCAAGAAGCTGACCG
>JBFZAB010000101.1:0-2814 GCA_041309285.1 Candidatus Omnitrophota bacterium | reverse complement strand
GTCTTTCGAGCGCGCGCTGAAACGGGCATGGAATTTAAGCGGGACCTCATTAACTGTTTTTATACGTATATCGGAAGGAAGGTTAGCGTTTAAAGCATTCTTAATATCGTTGGATTTAAGCCGGGTTTCGCATTTAAAATTGGCAACCTGGGCCAAGGCATGCGCCCCGGTATCGGTGCGACCGGAACCCGCAATATTAATTTTCTTGCTAAATATTTTCTCTAAAGCTCTTTCTATTTCCCCCTGTATAGTTTTAATTCTCTGGTTTCTGTACTCCGGTTTCTGGTTTCTGGCTTGAACTTGCCACCCTTGATAATCCGTTCCGTCGTATTCGATCGTAAGCTTAAAATTGCGCATTTCCATAGATATAATAAGGTAAAAGTTAAAAGGAAAAAGGTAAAATTATAGTACACATATTCTTGCTTCATTTTTACTTTTTACTTAAATTGCATCTCTGCAATATAAACGCAGCCATCACCGGGACAAAAGCAAGTAGAATCACTGCGATTCCGCTTATCTGATAGTAAAGATTTTTTGATTCAAGGAGAGGAACACTCACCAAGACGGCATTTATGGAATAATGCGCAATGATAACCGTCTCCAGGCCAAACTTTAAAAACAGATACCCCATGATTATCCCTACAAAGGTTAATTCAATCCCCCTCATATAGGCAGGAAAAACGGCGTAGGATGAATGGGCAAATGCCCAGATAAGCGCAGGCAAAATAATCGCCAGATAATCTTTTTTTAAATACTTTTTGATGAAAGCTATCGCGAATAAGCGAAAGGTGAATTCTTCCGAGATGGCCGCCGTCGCCCCTACGGTCAGAGGGTTGAGGAAAGGAAAATAGGTACCAAACATATTGGAATATTTCGACTCCATGGGAATCCAGACTCCCCAATATTTTGTTCCCAGATAATAGAAGAGGGCTACTATACCCAAAAAGAAAAACGACGCCAGATACCCGACAAAAATACCCGGGTTATTTTTGAATGAAAATCTCTTTTCCTTTATCGCACTAATCATGGGCATCTTGTCATTCAAGAATGCGTCAGTTGACAGCGAAAAACCCACGGCGCCAAAGAGAAAAACTACCAGGCCAAAGATAACCGTTCCGATAACCGAAGAAAGAAAATTTATATTGAAGAATACTACCTTACTCATTGTCGTATCGTAGCCGAACCAGAGAAGCGGCAGGGCATTAAAGAATTCAAAAAGGGCAAGGAACGCAATAAACCACGCGCTGTAAAGAGAAAAGCGCCACTTAAATTGATTGCGCTTGATGAGGATAATCAGGCTGATAAACGCAGAAAGAAAAATAAACATAGTGAGCAGCGTGCTCACCAGGCTCAAAACTGTCCCATAGGAAAGTTTTTTCTGATACTCGCGGTCAAATTTCTCAGGAACCTTGAAATAACGCCAGTATCCTCCTACCTTGTCTCCCAGGATATTTACGTAGAGTCTCAAAGTAGCCTCGCCTATCTTGTAGTCTTTCTTCTCCAATTCAAAAGAATGGTCGGTGCGGTTTTTCTGTTTCTGCTGCGAGGCATCTACGGCAGTCCACTCTTCTAAATTGTATCCCTCACTTTTAAGGAAAGCCTCCGCAATTGGCCTTGCCTCTTCGGGAGTCAGATTTTTACCCTCGGCCTCATCTAAAATATTATGCCTGAAATGCACTATTTTTGCCGTATTCGGATCTATCCCTACCCAAAATTCCTCTTTTTCCAGTTCTCTAAACCAGCGTATCGACCAGACCCAGATAAAATTATCCTGCCTGATGAGCTCGTTAGTTTTCTTTACCCCTAAAACGCTCTGTAGATATAAAGCCTGGTCATCCTGTTTATGAAAAACTACCGTCGGTGTAAATTTCCCCGGCTCAAAACTCATTATTTTCAAAAAATCACCGGAAATTGTAATCGCCTTCTCGCGCGGAATTTTTAAATCCACAGTCGCAGTAGGATAGGTCTGTTTATAAAGCCCGATAAAAAGCAGAAGTCCAATTACGCCTAAAACAATGTATACGGATAATTTCTTCATTGAACACCCCTTGCTAGTTAAATAATTTCATGGAAAACAAATTATTTCTTTGCCCCCGAAGTTGGACGGAATACTTTCCAGAAACAAAAACAGGTAAGCGTGATGATTATCCCCCAGGAAAAAATTAAAAATATCCGGCCGCCTGTATTCATATTTTTGCGCGAATTAACGCTAATTTAGATACAAATTTCCGCAAATAAAAGATTTACCTATTGTTCACTTCAATTTTTAGGCCGATCCTGTCTGTATTACGACGCCTGCGCCAAGCAATTTTTACCAAAATCGCAAGCACCGCCAGTATCAAAACCATCATGATTCTTGCCGCCAGGATATAAATCTTATCTTCGGGTTTAACATTGTGCATAAAAATCATATCGCGGCCGTCTTTTCCAAAAATCCAGGAGATAAGTATTGTAATCAATATTAAAGGCGTAATATATTTAATAATGAACTTGTATATTCTCGGAATATTTATATCGGCGCCGTGGTGCATCTCCTTCCAGGCGCGCTCCATGCCAAAAACCCAGGCAAAAAGAATTGTCTCGATAGTTCCAAAAAGCACCAGGCAAAACGTCCCGCCCCAGAAATCCAGCTCATTGACTACACCACGTGCCAGGAAAAGAATCACCGGCTGGCACAATACAAAAGTAACTACGCCGAAAATCCAAACTGCTTTTTTACGGTTAATATCGAATTCATCCTCCAGGAAAGCAATTGCCGGTTGGGCAAGCGACACTGAAGAAGTAATCCCTGCCAAAAATAACAATAAGAACCAT
>JBFZAB010000100.1:0-3444 GCA_041309285.1 Candidatus Omnitrophota bacterium | reverse complement strand
CATCTGAGAGCCGCCGGGTTCATACGTATCCATGGGCCAGAAACGGGAAGAATCCGGGGTAAGCACCTCGTCAATAACAATAATTTTATCGTGTTCGAAGCCAAACTCAAATTTCGTATCGGCAATAATAACGCCGCGGGACTCGGCATAACTACTTGCCTTTTTGTAAAGTGCGAGGCTTAAATTTTTTAACTTTTCCGTTATCTCGCTACCCAGCTCTTCCGCCACATATTCCTGTGAGACATTAATATCGTGCCCCGTATCTTCTTTTGTAGAAGGGGTAAAAATCGGCTCAGGAAGCTTACTTGATTCTTTGAGCCCTGCAGGAAGTTTGATTCCGCAGATAGAGTGATCCTTCTGATACTCTTTCCACCCGGAACCGGAAAGATATCCTCTTACAATACACTCGACGGGAAGAGATTTGGCCTTCTTAACCAACATGGAGCGGCCTTCAAGTTCATTCCTATATTTTAAAAGTTCCTCGGGATATTTATCTACATCGGCAGTGATTAAGTGATTCGGCACAATGTCTTTTGTGAAGTCAAACCAAAACAAGCTAAGCTGAGTCAGAACCTCGCCTTTATGCGGTATACAGGTAGGCAAGACTACGTCAAAACAGGAAATCCTGTCGGTTGAAATAATCAAAAGCTTATTCCCTAAATCGTAAACGTCCCTCACTTTGCCGCGTTTAAAAAATTCGATGTCGGTAAAACTGGTTATACGCAATGTTTCTTTCTCCATATATAGAACCTCCTTTGATTTTTTCGGAGTAATTATATCCGTAATCTAGAATTATATCAAGAATATTTTGGGTTCGGGGAAGGAATTTCTAAAATTTAAGTAGTAAAATATAATGCGGGCGGCGTTCTTTTAAACAACTTCCGGATTTAGCTTCCCGTATTTTAAAAATAAATTCCTGATTTTTTCTATTTCTTTTCCGATATCGGGCTTTGTTACCACGCATGATATCGCGCAAATGGCATCCGCACCCGCCAAGATAACTTGACCCGCGTTTTCAAGATTTATTCCTCCGATGGCTACCAGGGGAAGAGAAATTATTTTTCTTATCTTCTTTATTAAGTCTACCCCAACAGGAATACCGGCATCGGATTTTGTCCCGGTCGAAAAAATCGGAGAAACAGCCAGGTAATCAGCTCCGGCTTCCTGAGCTCTAAGCGCCTCTTCTAATGAGCTAACAGTAACACCTATAGTCTTATTCTTTCCCAAAATATTTCTGGCAACAGAACAGGGTATATCCTCCTGTCCCAGATGCACGCCATCGGCACACACGCCTAAGGCAATGTCGATACGATCATTGACGATAAAAATTGTGTTTTTGCAAATTTCCCTTAAAAGACGCGCCTCTTTATATAATTCGTGAGTATTTGCCGTTTTGTTACGGTACTGAACGACTTCGACTCCGGAAATAACCGCATTTTGCACGTCGCTTATATTTCCTGCCCGGCTTAAGGAGGCATCGGTAATAAAATAATATCCTCTCATTGATAGATTTTTTGCATACGGTTAATTGTCTTTTTATCCAGCAAATAAAGATAATCATAAAGGAACTCTTTAAAAGTCCCCGGCCTTTTTGATTTTTTAGCTGCACATTCGGCGGCAATTTCAAAATACGCCAGGCCGGCAGCCGCAGCTATTGCTAAGTCTTTTTCCACAGCAGCAAATGTCCCGATGACCGAGGCCGCCATACATCCTGTTCCCACAATATAAGACATGAGTTCAGTACCGTTTTTCACTATAAAACTTTTGCGGGAGTCCGAGACAATGTCCTCTTTCCCGGTTATAACCACGGTACATCTGTATTTAAGCGCAAGTTTTCTTGATAACCGTTTTAAATCTGTTTTAACACCGGATGAATCTACTCCCCTTGTTTTTACGTTCTCACCCGCTATTCTGGCAACTTCGGAGGCATTTCCCTTGATAATATCGATTTTAGATCCGGTAATAAGCTCAAGGCAGCTTCTGTCGCGCAAGGCTGTCGCTCCCGCTCCGCAGACATCAAGAATTACAGGAATGCCTTTTTTATTTGCACTTTCTGCGGCAATTTTCATCGCCGTGACAAAATCCTCAGTCAGCGTTCCGATATTTAGCACCAGAGAGGAAGCAATCCCCGACATTTCGGCAACCTCATCCGCCGCATGTGCCATGACCGGAGAAGCCCCGAGAACTTTAACCACATTTGCGCAGTCATAGATCGTAACCCAATTAGTAAGATGATGAATTATTGGCCGCTCCTTGACTATTCTTTTTGCCAGCCCATTTATGTCTATACTACATTTTTTCATAGCGCTCCTTTCTTTAGAATATTCCTTTTAAATATTCTAAAGTTCCGCAAGCACAGCGGCCAGATAGCTTTCTTTGGCTTCGGGAAAATCAATGTCCTGGCCGAGGAATTTTCTCTCTTTAATTTTATGTCTTCCTGCTCCTTTTAAAATCATCCCGAAAATATCGTCGCAGGTTATACCGCTAAAGTTAGTTGAGGTAAAGAGAATTCCCCTCGGTTCCAGCGCCCTTACGGCAAGCTCAATAAGGCGTGCCATGTCTTTTTTCACACTAAAAACCTTGCCTTCATTCCGGGAAAAAGACGGCGGGTCAAGGACAATCAGGCCAAAGCAATTGCCCCTTTTTACCGCCCGCTCAAGATACCTCAGGGCATCCTGGGGAATAAACTCACTCTTTTCCGGAATCAGACGGTTTAAAGAATAATTAACACGCCCTCTTTCGAGATATTTCTTGCTTATGTCGACATTGATGACGCTGGATGCCCCGTGCGCCCGGCAATAAACTCCGAAGGAACAACTGTAGGCAAAACAATTGAGAACTTTTTTTCCTCTCGCAACTCCTGAAATAATCTTGCGGTTCCTGCGCATATCCAGGAAAAGGCCGTTATTGAGAGTCCTGCTTAATTCGACGGAAAATTTAAGGCCGTTTTCCCGGACAATAGTTTCGGAACCGGCTTCTTCTATCCAAACTTGCGTCTTAAATCCTTCCGGCGCAGAAGAAGCGGACTCCGTCCTGTCTTTAACGATTAAATACTGCGCATCCAGGCGGTCTTTTAGAAAGCCTGTCAGGAGATCCTTTTCTTTAAGCCAGCGCTTATCGAATACCTGAGCGGCGAAACGACGGTTATATTGCTCAAGCACCAGGCCTTCCAATCCGTCACCTCGGCCATTCACCAAACGCACGGCATCGGTGATATTCTTAAGCGGTTCACGCCTTGCAACGGACGACTCCAATAATTTTATAATTCTCTCAGGCATATAACTAGCCGCATAACTCTACAAGGAAACGCTTACTGGGATTTCTTTTCGGCAATATCTCCTATAACCGGCAGTTTAAACTTCTCGCCCTGATAGGCCTTAATCATTAAGACAATCCACAAGATTATGCTAGCCAGCCAGAGAAGCATATTTATGAGGCGGAATA
>JBFZAB010000099.1:0-8028 GCA_041309285.1 Candidatus Omnitrophota bacterium | reverse complement strand
AAAAGCGGGAATTAAAACGATAGAAAGGTTAGAAAAAATGGCTCGGGAACACAAATTAAGTGAGTTGCCCGGATTAAAAGAAAAAACGGAAGAAAACATTATTCGCGGGATAGAACTTTTAAAGAAAGGGCGCGAACGGATGAATCTGGGGACGGCCATGTCAATAGCCGAGTCAATTCTAGAGGCTTTGCGGAAATTCCCCGGGGTAAAGAAAATCAGTCTCGCAGGAAGCTTGAGGCGCATGAAGGAGACCGTCCGGGATATCGATATTTTAATTTCTTCGACACACCCTAAAAGCGTCATGGATTTTTTTACCGGAATTCCCCAGGTTAAAGAAATATTGGCCAAAGGCGAAACAAAGTCAAGTATTCTTACTTCTGGAGGAATTCAGGTAGATTTGCGTGTGGTTGAGCCGGAAAATTTTGCTTCCTGCCTGCTTTATTTTACCGGTTCTAAAGACCACAATATCCGTCTCCGCGGTATGGCGCAAAGGATGGGGTTTAAAATCAGCGAGTACGGAGTTTTTGACGAAAAAACAGGGAAAAATCTAGCCGCGAATAAAGAAGAAAAAGATATTTATAAAATTTTAGGTCTTTCCTATATTCCTCCCGAATTAAGAGAGGACACAGGTGAAGTTGAGGCAGCAGAAGAAGGAAGACTGCCCAAGTTAGTTGAATTAGAAGACATAAAAGGTGACCTTCACATACATTCAAATTGGTCCGACGGTATTTGCTCGCTTATGGAGATAACCCGGGAGGCCTCATCTCGCGGCTACGAATATCTGGCAATAACCGACCATTCTAAAAGCCTAGGGATTGCGCATGGCCTGGATGAAAAAAGAGTGCTCGAGCAAATCGAGGAGATTAAAAAAATAAACAAAAAATTAAATAATTTCCGACTACTTTGCGGAATAGAGGCGGATATACTCAAAGACGGGGTATTGGACTTGAATAAAAAAGTTCTGGAAAAGCTAGATATTGTCGTTGCCTCTTTGCACAGCGGATTTAAACAGCCTAAGGATGTATTAACCTCGCGAATAATTAAAGCTATGGAAACCGGGCTGGTTACGATATTTGCCCATCCCTCAGGAAGGCTTTTGGGAGAAAGAGAGCCTTATGATCTGGATTATGAAGCTATATTTAGAACAGCTAGAAAAACTAATACATTTATCGAAATAAACGCACATCCCAAAAGGTTAGACCTTACCGATATAAATTGCCGCCTGGCTGCAAACTTTGGTGTGGGTATCGTGATAAACACGGATGCCCACGCGTTGAATCAGTTAAGTTTTATGCGCCTGGGAGTGGCAGTTGCCCGCCGCGGATGGCTTTCCAAAGAAAATATCTTAAACAGCCTTTCCTTAAAAGATTTGTTTAAAAAAATAAGTATCCACTAATTGTAAAATGCTGGGTGAAGTATTCTCCCTGAATTTACTTTCGTATTCTGGAGTATCCGTAAATAAATTGCCGTATCAATTTTCGCAATTGCAAATTTACAATTTTTTAAACAAATTGAGAGTAGATTTTGTCCGGTACTTTTTTATTTAAACGCAATCAATAAAGTGTTAATATTTACAATTATTGGATTTTTAATATTAAGTATCGAGGTGAACCAAAATGAAGCATTTTCAGAAAAAAATAGCGCTACCGGCTAGTTTAATTTTATTATCTTGTCTATTTAAATTAGGCAATGTATGTCCCCAAAACTTCGAGACCGCTGTCCCCGGGGAGAATTTAAATAACGAGCCTCCCCTGGTCAAAATTTTCTGTAAATCATCCGAAGGTTTTGCGCCTTTGGAAGTGGAATTTTCAAGTGAAGGCACAATTGACCCGGACGGTAAAATTCTTTCCCGCCTCTGGACCTTCGGAGACGGAGAGGAGTCGAATCAGCCCAATCCCAGACACATCTATAAAAAAGCGGCAACTTACTTTGTCCGTTTTGGGATTATGGATGATAAGAATACCATGGTGGTTTCTGAGCCACTTAAGATTATAGTTAAAGATAATTCCCTTCCGGGTATAAATAAAAAACGCCTTCTCGATTTCCAGTATAAACAGTTGAAGTTTGCCTATAAAGAAAATTTTCGTCTCAAGGATATGTACCGCTCCGGCCCTTATGTTAAAAATGAGATAGATGTTGCCGGAACCGGATTTGCCCTGGCAGGCCTCTGTATTTCCGCGGAGCACGGTTTGATCCCTAAAGAAAAGGCAGAGGAATTTGCACTTGCCACTATTTTACGCTGTTTACAGCTTCAGGGTGACAGCCAGACAAGTTTTGAGGGTTTTCTTTATCACTTTTATTGTTGGGACCATGCAAATGAACGATTTTTTCACAAATCGGATGTGGAAATTTCTACCATAGATACTGCGCTGTTGCTCGCGGGTGTCATTACCGCAGGCGAATATTTTGGAGGAAGAGTAAAAGAAAAAGCAGAGGAGTTTTATTCCGGAATAAACTGGAAAAAATTCTTTGATTTTTCCAGGAGAAAATTTCACATGGCATATAAAAAAGTAAATTTTTTTGGATACTGGGATTATTATACAGATGAAATATTACTTATTTCTCTTTTTTCTGCGGGTGCTCCCAATCCTGATTTCAGGGTATTTCCTGAGGACGCATTTTCCGGCTGGCGCGTGAATAAGGGAAGGTACAATTTAGGAAACGAGTATGTTTATTCATGGTTCGGCTCACTATTTACGTATCTCTATGCCCATATGTTTTTTGATTTTAAGAATTTGGGTAGGGAAAGATTTTCCAATATAGACTGGTGGGAAAATTCTCGGCGTGCCGCACAGGCAGATATTGATTACTGTCGCGACAACAGCTACGCCGAAAATGTTTGGGGCCTTTCTGCCTGCTGGTCGCAGGTAAAGCCCCGGTGGGATGAGTGGGAGTACCGCTTTGCTGTAGGGGGCGGGCTTTCCGGAGAAGGAATTCGTTTCGACAACAAGAAAAACGGCGTCTGGCCCATAGCCTCGCATGCAGCAATTTCGGCCCTGCCTTTTTTCAATTGTGACGGAGATTTTAAAGATAATCCCGCCTTTCTAACCTGGGATTTTATGGAAAAAAATATGTATAACCATGAGGGTTTTATTATCGAGTCCCTGGATGCAAATACTTTAGATAAAGAAGGCCGGCCATTTTCTAATTCAGCTTTTACCGTGGGGATGGATATCCTGACTCCGGCGATTATGATTGAGAATGCCTTTTCCGGTTTTGTTTGGAAATATTTTATGCAAAACCGCCGCATAAGGAACGCTTGCGAAATGGTTTTTCTCTCCCCGGTTTTAAATTAGTTTTAGGAAAAATATTTAATATTTTTCTTGACATTTTTTAAAAAAATTGTATAATAATGTTTGTTACTAAATAAAAAACAGCACGATTCGTAAAAGAAAGTGAAGGGGGTTGTTGTTAATTAAAATTGAATAAACAAGGGTTTGTAAATTAAAGGGGTAGCGTTAAAAGCCCCCTTTTTTTTTGTGAAAATTCACAAGTTTGATTGAAAATTTTAAGTAGAAAGTTTAATAAGTTAATATTTACCCCTGGTAAAATTAATATATGTGAATAAATGTTTAATATATTTAATTAAGATTGAGATATATTCAGAGAGTAAAATTATACAGGGTGTATAACAGTTTCGATGGATAATTTTGTGAGCGTTTGTCCGGTATGCGGTAAAAATCTGAAGATTTCACGCTTGATGTGCGGAAGTTGCCGGACTTCTTTCGAAGGAAGATTTAATTTTACGCGGCTGGGGAGCCTGCCGCTTAAGGATCAAGAGTTTATTGAAATATTTTTAAGATGTCGCGGTAATATAAAAGAGGCGGAGAAAATTTTGAGTGTTTCTTACCCTACGGTGTGCAAACGTCTCGAAGAAATAAATAATAAAATCAGGGAAATAGGACACGTAAAGCAAAGGTAAGATGAGTAAATCTAAAACAATAGGCCTGACTTATGATTTGAGGCGCGAATACGTTTTCAAAAAAGACGATCCGTCGGATGCCAATGCCGAATTTGATCATCACCTTACCATAGGTATTATAGAGCAGGCGTTGGTTAAGATAGGCCACAAGGTTGTAAGAATCGGAAATGTCCAGAGCCTCCTTGAGAAGTTGAGCAGTTTAAAAGTGGATATTGTTTTTAATATCGCAGAAGGAATTTCCGGCAGGAACCGCGAATCACAGGTGCCCGTGATACTGGAAACCAAAAATATACCCTTTGTCGGTTCGGACGGCCTGACCATGGGCTTGACCCTGGATAAATTTCTTACCAAAAAAATTCTTATCACCGAGAGGATACCAACACCTGCTTTTATGGAGATAAAAGATGTTGCGGAATTAGACGGCTTTAAATTGAATTTCCCCTTGATTGTCAAACCGCGTTATGAGGGTTCGAGCAAGGGCATTGGTAAGGGTTCTCTAACCAGAGATACAAAAAGTATGAAAGAAAGGGCGGATTGGGTGATTAAAACCTACAAGCAGCCGGCGCTTGTCGAAGAATTTATCCGCGGGCAGGAATTTACCGTATTGGTGTTAGGTAACAAGAAGCCGGAGGCACTACCCCCGGTACAGATAAGCATCCGGGGAAAAACAGAACTCGGAGATATGTTTTATACTTTTGGGCACATCCGTTCACGGGCCTTAAAATATATTTGTCCCCCGAAGGTTTCCCGCGATTTGAGAAAAAAAATAGAGGAAGTTGCGGTAAAGACATATAAGGCACTTGAGTGTGCAGATTTCGGAAGAGTGGATATAAGGGTAGACAAGGAAGGGACCCCTTTTGTATTAGAAATAAATCCCCTGCCTTCACTCTCATCGGATGACGTATTTCCTTTAATTGGAGGGCAACTCGGTATCGGCTACGAAGGAATTCTTAAGCGCATTCTAAATTGTGCATTTGAAAGGTACGGTATAAAATAAAAAAATGAAAATTGCCATAACTTACAATTTAAAAAGAAAAAATGTCGGCAAAAACAGGCCCCACGATTTTTGCTCCGAGTTTGATTCCTTAAAGACCGTTAATTACATAGCAAGCGCATTAAAAGAGAAAGGGCATAAGGTTGTTTTACTCGAAGCAAACGAAAAACTTCTCAATTATCTCCCTAAACATCGCGGAAAAATAGATTTTGTCTTTAATATTTCCGAAGGTATAGGGGGAGCAAGCCGTGAGTCCCGGGTTCCTGCGATACTTGATTTCCTAAAAATACCGTATACCGGTTCGGGGGTTTTTCCTCTCGCCCTTACCCTGGATAAAGCATATACGAAGAAAATACTTGAGGCAGAAAAAATCCTTACGCCCAAATATCAGCTTTTTACCAGCGGACAGGAAAGACTTAAGCCGGACTTGAAATTTCCTTTAATCGCCAAACCCAATGCGGAGGGTTCTGCCAAAGGCATACACTGTTCATCGGTAGTTAAGGACAGGAAAAATTTGTATAGAATAGTTAAGAAAATAATAAAACAATATAACCAGCCGGTTATAGTAGAAGAGTTTATTGAAGGCAGGGAGCTTACCGTTGGAGTGGTAGGAAACGGAAAGTTAAATGTCCTGCCCGTTCTTGAAATCGACTTTTCCTCCTGCGGCAGATCCGGAGAGTATTTTTATTCCTGGAGGATGAAGGAATTTCAGGGCGATGTGAAAAAACACCTTACGCCGACGTTTCATTGCCCGGCTAAATTAAGTAGTTCCTTAAGAAAAAAAATTAAAAACCTTGCGCTTAAAACACATAAGGTTACCGGATGTTTGGATATTTCCCGGACAGATTTCAGGTTAGATAAATATAATAGGCCTTATGTTTTAGAAATTAACCCTTTGCCGGGGCTTGACCCCGAAGAAAGTAATTTCCCTCTTATGGCAAAAGCAGCCGGAATCAAGTACGTGGATCTTGTTGGTATGATTTTGAAAGCGGCTGTAGAAAGAAGCAATAAGCGGGATAAAAAAGGAGGGATAGGATAAAGTGAATATAACTACGGTTGGTTCGAAAAATCTCAACTTATGGGCGAATACAAAAGAGGAAGATTGGGAAAATTGGCAGTGGCAGATTGAGAACAGGGTTACAGACCTCGATCAGCTGAGTCAATTTATTCAGTTGACTCCCGAGGAGGAGGAAGGAGTAAGGGTTTCCCATGGACGCCTGTCTATGGCTATTACCCCTTATTTTGCCTCTCTGATAGACCCTGTAAGGCCGAATTGTCCCATAAGAAGACAGGCCATTCCTTTGATTGATGAGACCTACATCAGCCCTTATGACATGCTTGACCCCTGCGGCGAAGATAAAACCTCACCCGTTCCGGGCTTGGTTCATCGTTATCCGGATAGGGTGCTTCTTTTGGTTACCGAACAATGTGCGATGTATTGCCGGCATTGTACGCGCAGGCGTATGGTAGGAGAAAAAGAAAGTTATATAATCCCGGAGAACTTAAGTCGTGCATATGAGTACCTTCGTTCCAACAAAAAAGTGCGCGATGTGCTTATTTCGGGAGGGGATCCTTTAATGCTTTCGGATGAAAGGCTCGAGGATATTCTTAAAAATATTCGCGGTATCCCGCATATAGAATTTCTGCGTATGGGAACCCGAATACCGGTTACTTTACCTATGCGTATTACCCCTAAACTGGTATCAATGCTTAAGAAATATTCCCCCATATGGATGAGTCTGCATTTTAACCACCCCAAAGAAATTACCAAGCGCGTAAAATTTGCCTGCGATATGCTTTCGGAAGCAGGAATTCCTCTGGGAAGTCAGACGGTACTGCTCCGGGATATTAATGACCGGCCGTATGTCATGAAGAAGCTGACCCATGAATTATTAAAGATACGTGTGCGGCCATATTATATCTATCAGTGCGACCTTGCGCGCGGTACGGGGCATTTCCGTACGCCGGTTTCGGTGGGAATAAACATTATGGAAAAATTACGCGGACATACTTCCGGCTATGCCGTTCCTACCTATGTTGTCGATGCCCCGGGAGGAGGAGGCAAAATTCCCGTGAGCCCAAATTACATCATTTCGCAGGCCAAGGGCCAATTTATCCTGCGCAATTACGAAGGGAAGATTTACACCTACTTTGAAGACTCAACCAGCTATATTTCCGGACAGAAAAAGTGCTTTACAAAGGTTTCCTTACCTGCTAAACTCAAATCCAGTCAAGAATTTATGCAAAGGCAGTTGTTTTTTGAATTTTCTTCTTTAAAGGTCGAAAATTCCTAACATAAGGAAGGGAGGTGAAGGAGTATGAATTGGCAGACGATACTAATTGATCCGTTCAAAGAAATGCTTACAAGATTTTTCGGATTCCTGCCGACGCTGTTTAAGGTTCTGGTCATACTTGTCATTGGATGGATGGTGGCAAAACTTCTCCAGAGTGTTATCACCCGCGGGCTTAAATTGCTCAGGTTAGATGTTTTGTCCGAAAAGGCAGGTATTCACCGTTTCTTGGCCAGGGGAGAAATAAAATATACCCTCTCGGAGCTGTTGGGAACTCTTGTCTATTGGTTTATGCTGCTTGCTGTGGTAATCACGGCAATTAATGCCCTGGGTTTGACCGTTGCCGCAGATCTATTCGGTAAGGTGCTGCTTTACATACCCAAGGTAATCGCCAGCATATTCATCCTGGTTCTGGGCATGTTTTTTGCTACATTTATAAATTCCACCGTACGCACGGCCGCTGCGAACGCCGGCATTGCCCAGTCTTCAGCTTTGGGTCAAGTTGCCCAGATATCAATAGTAGTTTTCTCCATTGCAATTGCCGCGGAACAGCTTAGCATCGGAACGCGCGTAGTTACCTCGGCGTTTAATATTATTCTGGGTGCCATAGGTCTTGCCATTGCCCTGGCTTTTGGTCTTGGTTGCAAAGAGATGGCAGCAAAAGCTTTACATGATTGGATCGAAAAGACGAAAAGCAAGGTCTGGTAATTGAATAGTTAACAAAAAGGGAGAGAGGGGGCCTCTCTCCCTTTTTGTTTGTCTTTATCCCGAGATTTGTAATAGACCCTTTCTTTAGTCCCTTCCTTTATGAGGTATTAGGA
>JBFZAB010000098.1:0-3468 GCA_041309285.1 Candidatus Omnitrophota bacterium | reverse complement strand
TATATGGTCAATTTTCTCCGGCGGCAGGAAGAAATAGGCGAGATTAAAAATATAATCTATGTGCCGTCGGATATTTTTATTCCCAATACTACTCCGCCCCAGAGATATGCGATTTTTGAGGTGGCTTATTCGGATTCCAACCTGGAAGATCCCCCCGTTTCTGATACAACCGAAGCTGGTGAAGTTGCGAGTTCACAAGATATTATCGCACATCTAAGAAGTGGCCAGCCCATTTCGACTTTAAACAAAAAAATTCCGGAAAATCTAATAAGAATAATCGGAGAGCTACCCAGCGATAGGCTCACTAATACACTAGGGTTCATAGCTTCAGCCAGAGAGCCCATTGATATATTGAGGTTTGCCGAGTTTATGGCGGATTTAAATTATATCGGAACTACTTTACCTGACAGAGAAGCAGGGGATATTATCGTTTGCAGAGACGCGAAGGGGAAAGTTAGCTTTACAGGCTTTTTTATTGACGGTGAGTGGATAAGAGGGTTATGGTTGGACAAGCTTGTTGTTGAGTGTCGGGAAGATTTTCTGCCCTCGGATTGGACGGCCGGAAAAGTAACCTATTACAGGAGGATAAAATGAAAATATTTAGGCGAACTATTTTAATTCTGGTAGCGATTGTTTTACTCTCTCATCCTGCCTATGCGAGGAGAGTGAGAGACAAAGGAATTCTTTTCGGCACTTTTGCTGATGCAAATGGTGTATATGAAATCAGGGTATCAAATAATACGGAACGCTTAGAAGTTAGAGCCGAAGCAGAAGACGGAAACACAATTGCCCGGGCCCGTATAGATAAAAACGGAAACGCGAAACGTGTATCCCTGGACATTTATTCCGAGAACAAACAGGAAGAAGGAGCTCAAATCGAAGCCGGATTAGGGGCGTTATTGTTTAGGGTTATCATAGGTGAGGCGCGAAAAGAAAAAATCAGCTTACTTAAAATAAACCTTACCGAAACAATGACCAGGATATTTTTAGAGACTTTTAGAGATAGCGGTTATATAATTAACCTCAAATTTTATCCGAAGGATAATTCGGTATTTGCCGTTTTCGAAATTCCTCTTACTCCGGGGGTAATCCCCGAAGCCGCGGAGCATAAAATACCCTGACACATAATTTATGGAAAAATTAGGTAAGAAAATGTAGAAAAGAAGGCGATTCAGGCGGATAGCCGATTACCCCTTGACAAAAAGCGAAAAATCAGCCATATTTAGTGTATATATTAAGATAGTAACCAGAAACCAGTAGCCAGAAACCAGAAAAAGACCTGTCTGGTTACTATGCTCTGGTTTCAGGTTTCTCCCAAACGGAGTGAAGGAACATGTGTGGAATAATCGGATATGTCGGTAAAGAGGACGTTATGCCCATTTTAAGGCAAGGCCTGCGCCGCCTTGAATACCGCGGTTATGACTCTGCCGGAGTTGCCCTTTTGAATAAGGAAGGGATTTATATCCGTAAGAGCCCGGGGAAACTAGAGATTTTAAGCGGTATCTTGGAAAAAAGCCCTGCGAAAGGGAATATCGGCATGGGCCATGTACGCTGGGCGACCCATGGCGCCCCGACTCATACGAATGCCCATCCCCATACGGATTGCTCCGGAGAAATTGTTATTGTCCATAACGGGATTATCGAAAACTATGATTCTTTAAAAGAGCAATTGATCAAGGAAGGCCACGGATTTTATTCCGAGACAGATACGGAAGTTGTGGCGCACCTGATTGAAAAATATTACAAAGGTGACCTGGAGAAAGCAGCAAGACAAGCGCTTAAAGAAATCAAAGGTTCTTATGCCCTGGGGATTATGTCAAAAAGGGAACCGGATAAACTCATCGGTGCCCGCTGCGGAAGCCCTCTAATTGTGGGGATAAGCGAAAAAGGAAATTTTATTGCCTCCGATATTCCGGCAATACTGGACTATACAAACCTGATTATTTATTTAAACGACGGCGAGATGGCCGTAATAACTCAAGAAGCGGTCGAAGTAAAAAATATGGAAGGAAAAGTCTTGAAACATAAAACCAGCCAGATTAACTGGGATATTTCGCGTGCCGAAAAAGGCGGATACCCCCACTTTATGCTTAAAGAAATTTTTGAACAGCCGCAAGTTTTTGCCGGTATATATAAGAACCGTGTAGAAAAGAAAAAGAATAATATACTTTTTGAGGAGCTTAAGTTTTCGGATAGGGAGCTGGCAAAATTCAAGGAAATTTATATCGTTGCCTGCGGTACTGCCTATCACGCCGGACTCCTGGGTAAATATATAATCGAAAATTTTGCCCATATCCCGGTGAATGTGGATACCTCAAGTGAATTTCGCTACAGAAATCCCATATTGACCAAAGATACCCTGGTTTTAGGGATTACCCAGTCGGGTGAGACCGCCGACACGCTTGCCTGTATCCGCGAAGCCAAAAGACAAAATATTAAAACCGTTTCTATCTGCAATGTAGTGGGTTCCTCCATGGCCCGGGAGTCGGACGGAGTAATCCATACCCATGCCGGACCGGAAATCGGGGTTGCCTCCACCAAGGCCTATACCGCACAGCTGGCAATACTTTATTTATTGGCGATAAAACTCGGGTTTTTAAGAAAAAGGCTGGACGAAAAAACCGTAAAGGGCCTACTTGACGAACTTGAGAATATGTCTTCGGCAATGGAGGAATTGTTAAAAGAAGAAGAAAATATCAAACGCATTGCAAAAAAATTCTCCCAGGCGAATTGTTTCCTGTATCTAGCGCGCGGGATAAACTTTCCTAACGCCCTGGAAGGCGCCCTAAAGCTCAAAGAAATTTCCTATGTCCATGCCGAGGGATACCCGGCCGGGGAAATGAAACACGGGCCGATTGCCTTAATTGATGAAAAAATGCCGGTTGTCTGTCTCATTCCCTCCTCACGCATATACGAAAAGATGCTTTCCAATATCCAGGAAGTAAAAGCAAGAAAAGGCAAAGTCATTGCCCTGGCTTCAAAAAGGGACAATCTAATCAAAGACTATGCCGACGAGATTATTTATATACCTCAAGTGAACGAGCTTTTTTCGCCCCTTGTTGCGGTTTTGCCCCTGCAGTTACTTGCCTATCATATAGCCAGTTTGCGCGGTTGTGATGTGGATCAGCCGAGAAACCTTGCCAAGTCCGTAACCGTAGAATAAAGTTTGACTCTTGGCAAAAGGCCAAGTGCGTGTTATATTTGATAGTGAGGATAGTATTTATTAGGACGGTAACCTATGGAAGAGGTGGTGTTTACCCAAATTTTGTTTGTCTGTTACAAATGAGTTAAACAAAATTTGCCTGCATAACCCCTGTGAGAAACTTTATGCGATGCAGGCCGCTAATTTTAAATCCTGGAAGAATTTAAAATTGTCAGCGGGGTATACCAAAATTTGAAACCTTATTTTATGTTAAATTTAATTTACTACGACAAATTTCGGTATAAAACCCGTGAAGACCTGGTAGT
>JBFZAB010000097.1:0-2974 GCA_041309285.1 Candidatus Omnitrophota bacterium | reverse complement strand
CTGAGCATCTTTTGTTCCCGCTGTTTAGAATATTTTGAGTCTCTGCTGGATAGAAAGTATTCTTTTTATTATAAGGTTAAAGATTCCGATGTGGTTAATACCGCGGAAGACTTGAGGCAGGAGATTATGCTGGAATATCCATTGAAACCGCTTTGTAAATCCGACTGCCTTGGTCTTTGCCCTGAGTGCGGTGAAAATCTGAATAAAGTAAAGTGTAACTGTAAAATTAATTAAATGGTTAAAAGGTTAAATAGTTAAACATGTTCTAATTTAACCAATAACCAATTACCATTTAACTAGTTTAAATCGAAGGGAGGAGAGAAATATGCCGTTACCAAAGAGGAAGTTTTCTAAATCCAGGCGCGATAAAAGGCGTACGCACTGGAAGCTTACTCAAGCGAATCATAACGCCTGTCCTAATTGTAGCAAGCCTAACTTACCCCACCGGGTTTGCCCGTCTTGCGGATACTATAAAGGAAAACAGGTGGTCATAACCGAGAAGAAAAAGAAAGAAGAATAATCTATGAATGTAGGCGTACCAAAGATTAGAATTGCCCTGGATGCCATGGGGTCTGATCTTTCCCCTGGGCCGGAAGTCGGAGGAGCCGTTCTGGCATTAAAAGAGAATCCCTGTCAGATAATTCTTGCAGGAGACGAGGCCAGATTAAAAACAGAACTTAGTAAATACAAAGGGGATTTCTCAGATATCAAAATTCAGCATGCCTCGGAAGTTATTGAGATGAACGATTCTCCCGCTACAAGCGTGCGCAGGAAAAAAGACTCTTCCATGAGTGTCGCGGTTAATCTCCTAAAAAAAGGCGAGGCGGATTGCTTTATATCGGCAGGAAATACGGGTGCCGCAGTTTGCGCTACGACATTGAATTTGGGTCTGATCCCGGGAATAGAAAGGCCCGGGATAGCTACAATATTACCTACCCTGAAGGGTTCCTGTCTCCTTATTGATGTCGGGGCGAACATCGATCCCAAGCCTATACATCTGTTCCAATACGGTTTTATGGGTGTAGCTTATTCGAAATATATACTTGGTAAACAAAACCCCGTAGTTGGACTGCTCAATATCGGAGAGGAAGAAACCAAAGGAACGGATTTTATTAAAGAGACATGCCAGCTGCTTAAAAACAGCGGCCTCAATTTTAGCGGAAACGTCGAAGGAAGGGGTATTTTTGTCGGCGATACCGATGTGATAGTCTGTGACGGATTCCTGGGAAATGTTACCCTAAAAGTTACTGAAAGTGTTGCCTATACTTTTGCCGAATTTCTCAGGCGTAACATTAAAAAGAGGTTTATGGCTAAGGTTGGCGCTCTTTTTTTAAGGAGCGCATTCCAGGGATTAAAGAAACAGATAGATTATGCTGAGTATGGAGGCGCACCTCTTCTCGGTGTAAACGGAGTGTGTGTTATCTGTCATGGCTCATCTTCCTCCGGAGCTATTAAAAATGCAATAAGGTTTGCGGTTGAATCCGTAAGGCAGAATTTAACATTTCATATTCAGGAAGAACTGATAAAGTTAGGGCACTAAATGGAAAAAAAACGCATAGGTATTGTGGGAGTGGGTGCATATCTCCCGGAAAAAATCCTCACCAATAAAGATTTAGAAAAAATGGTGGACACAACTGACGAGTGGATTACTACGCGTACAGGGATAAAGGAGAGAAGGATTGCGTCCGAGGCCGAAGCCTCGTCAGATATGGGAGCAAAGGCTGCAGAGGAGGCTCTTAGACTGGCCTCTCTTGAGGCGAGTGACCTGGATTTAATTATTTGTGCTACCATCACTCCCGACATGTTCTTCCCTTCGACTTCCTGTTTTATCCAGAAAAAACTTAAAGCGCTTAATGCCGCGTGTTTTGATGTATCTGCTGCCTGTACCGGTTATATATATGCAATAAATATTGCCGAGCAATTTCTTAAAAACGGAACCTATAAGAATGCCCTGGTTATCGGTACCGAGAAACTCTCAATCATTACCGACTGGAGCGACAGAAACACCTGCGTATTGTTCGGAGACGGGGCAGGGGCCTGTGTCTTAAAGCCCGTTGATCAGGGTGGAATAATTTCTACTTATTTGGGTGCTGACGGAAACCAGTCGGGCATTCTTAATATGCCTGCGGGCGGTTCCAGAATGCCTGCTTCGGAATACAGCGTTAAATCAAAACTGCATTTCTTGAAGATGGCGGGTTCGGAGCTATTTAAGCTTGCGGTAAAGTTAATGGCGGATGCAGCAGAAAAGGCTTTGAGTAAAGCAGGTCTTTCCCATAAAGATGTTGCCTGCTTTATACCCCACCAGGCAAATATAAGGATTTTGCAGGCGGTAGCTAAGAAGATTGGTATCCCCGAAGAAAGGATTTATATGAATATCGAAAGATGCGGTAACATGTCTTCGGCCTCTACTGCCGTTGCTCTTTGTGAGGCAGTTAAAGATAGAAGGGTGAAGAAGGGGGATATAATAGTCTTAGTTGCCTTCGGCGGAGGCCTCACCTGGGGTGCTACCGTTATTGAGTGGACGTAAGTCAAGAGATAAGTTATTTTGTGTTTAATGTTTAATGTATAATGTGTAATGTTTAATGTAATCTTATTCTTTTTAATACTCCCCATATTTTATATAATAAACTTTAAATAAAATTGTATAGTAAAATATGAATAAAATTGCCTTTGTCTTTCCCGGCCAGGGAGCACAATATGTCGGTATGGGAAGGGATATATATGAAAATTTTAAAGAGGTGCGTCCGTTATTTGAAAAAGCGGATGAGTTACTAAAATTTAATTTGACCAAATTGTGCTTTGAAGGTCCGGCGGAAGAACTGAAAATGACATCCGTATGCCAGCCGGCAATATTGGTTGTTTCGCTTGCCGCCATGCGTGCCCTAGAACTTGTATCGAGCGATATAGCTCCTGCCATAACGGCCGGTTTAAGCCTCGGTGAGTATTCGGCCCTTGCTGCTTCCGGAGTTTTGAG
>JBFZAB010000096.1:0-3167 GCA_041309285.1 Candidatus Omnitrophota bacterium | reverse complement strand
TTGCAGCATGATTTTATATTTAATTTTGTTGGTCTGATAGGATTCCTTGACCCGGTGCGCTCGACCGTTCCCCATGCTGTTAAAGAAGCCCATGACGCAGGTGTGCGCGTGATTATGATTACGGGAGATTACCCGGGAACAGCCGTGTATGCGGCAAGGGAATCCGGCATAAAAAATCCGGGGCAGTTTATTACGGGAGCAGAACTCGAAGCAATGAATTTACTCGAGTTGAGAGAAAAGATAAAAACCGTCAATGTTTTTGCCAGGATTGTTCCTGAACAGAAACTGACAATTGTCAATGCCCTGAAAGCTAACGGAGAGATTGTTGCAATGACCGGGGACGGAGTTAATGATGCCCCGGCTTTGAAATCGGCGAATATAGGCATAGCCATGGGGGAAAGAGGGACGGATGTTGCCCGCGAGTCATCTGACCTTGTTCTACTTAATGACGATTTTTCCTCTATAGTAAACGCAGTAAGGTTAGGCAGAAGAATTTTCAATAATCTAAAGAAAGCAATTGCCTATATCTTTGCCGTTCATGTTCCTATTGCGGGAATGTCTTTTCTTCCCGTGTTATTAAATCTTCCGATTGTGCTTCTTCCCGCCCACATTGCTTTTCTGGAACTTATAATTGACCCGGCATGTTCTACAGTTTTTGAAGCGGAACGTGAGGATAAGAATATTATGTAGAAACCTCCGCGCAATCTGCGTGAACCGATATTTAACAGCCGTGCCTTAATCTTAAGCCTTTTGCAAGGGCTAAGCATATTAGTGGTTGTTTTTATCGTATTTAAAGGAGCTTTACGCTTCAATAAAGGGGAAGCAGAAGCGCGTACCCTGGCATTTGCAACCCTGGTTTTTGCCAACATGATGCTAATTGTAACCAATCTTTCCTGGTCTCAAAATATTGTAAGAATAATCAGAGCTAAGAATGTTGCTCTCTGGGTGGTATTAGGCGGGGCTACCACAGCTCTTTTATTAATTCTCTGCGTACCGTTTTTGCGCAATCTTTTTCATTTCTCTAAGTTATCCCCGGATAGCCTGCTCATTGCCTTCGGCAGCGGTATTATGAGCTTGCTATGGTTTGAAGGACTTAAATTTCTGCTAAGAAGGTCTAATAAATAGGCGTGATGGGTAGCTTGTAATTTGGTGCCTAATGCCTATAGGATAAAGTTTCACGGACTTTGCCCCCAGTTAACTACAGTTCGATTTTGAAATGAGCCTCAAACGTTTTTGTTTGGGGTTTATTTTTTCAAGGAGTATAATAAGAGAGTCTTTATTCCGGACCATCAATTGCCGAAAAGATAATAACAGAGGATTATGGATAATAAATTTTTACCCATATCAGATAGGGACCTTAGGATAAGAGGCTGGAGCCAGCTCGACATAATCTTGGTCAGCGGGGATGCCTATGTCGACCATCCCTCTTACGGTGTCTCTCTTATCGGCCGGGTTCTGGAAGATGCCGGTTTTAAGGTAGGCATCATTGCTCAGCCGGATTGGAGAAAGCCGGATGATTTTTTGAAATTAGGAAAGCCTAAATTATTCTTCGGAATAAGCGCCGGTAATCTTGATTCAATGGTGGCGAATTATACCGCTAATAAAAAGTCGAGAAGCAAAGACGATTATTCACCCGGGGGAAAGATGGATTTTAGGCCGGATAGGGCGGTTATTGTTTATGCCAATAAAATAAGAGAATATTTCCCGGGAGTAGCACTTGTTATAGGCGGTCTTGAAGCGAGCCTTAGGCGCCTGGCTCACTATGATTATTGGGCAAATGAGGTCAGGCGTTCAATTCTGCTTGATTCCCGCGCCGATATATTGGTTTACGGAATGGGCGAGAGGCAGACTTTAGAGATAGCTAAGCGCATAAATTTGGGAGAGACATTGGATAATATAAAAGGAACGGCCGTTATCAGGTCTTGTATAGATAATTTAAAAGATTATATTGTTATTCCTTCTTTTGAAGAGGTAAAGCAGGACAAAGGCAAATTTAACCAGGCATTTAAGGCTGCATATTCTGAATGTGACCCATTGGGAGGTAAAACAGTGGTTCAGAAATATCAGGAGAGGTATCTTATTCAATTTTCTCCGGCGCTACCTTTGACTAAAGAAGAATTAGACAAGGTGTATGATCTACCTTACGCGCGATCCTGGCATCCTGTTTACAACAAAGAGGGGGGCATTCCGGGTTTTGAAACAGTCCGTTTTTCCATTATTTCGCATCGTGGATGCTGCGGTGAATGCAGTTTTTGTTCCCTTTATCCGCATCAGGGAAGAATTGTCCAGAGCAGAAGCAAAAAATCTATAATCAGAGAAGCGAAAATTCTGGCATCCCAAAAAGGCTTTAGAGGGACGATTAGCGATATCGGCGGTCCGACGGCTAATTTATACGCGGCAAATTGCCAGCTCTGGAAGAAAACCGGCGCCTGCAGGAGTAAAAAATGCCTGGTTCCCACAAAATGCGGTAATTTAAAACTCGGTTACAACGAGACGATAGAATTATGGAAAGAAGTAATGAAAATACCGGGTATAAAACACCTGTTTATAGGAAGCGGTGTACGTTATGATTTATTAATTGATAAATATTCGGACGAGTATTTAAAGGCCCTTTGCCAAGAACATATCAGCGGACAGCTTAAAGTAGCGCCTGAGCATACAGCGGATTCGGTTCTGGATATAATGAATAAACCGCGCATAGAAGTATACGAGAAATTTACGGATAGATTTCGTAAGGTGAACAAAGCCCTTAGTAAAAAACAATATCTGGTTAATTACCTTATAAGCAGCCATCCCGGTTCGGATTTAAATAAGGCCCTGGAGATGTCATCTTATTTATCGCGCCGGAGTATCCGTCCGGAACAAGTTCAGGATTTTATTCCTCTTCCCATGACACTTTCAGGCTGCATATACTATACTGAAAGTCACCCCTTTACCGGAGAGAGGATATATACCCCGGGGACTTTCAGAGAAAGAAAAATGCATCGAGCACTTCTTCAATATAGCCAGACCAAAAATAAGGGATTGATCCGCCAGGCACTGAAGATTTTAGGTAAACCGGACCCGAAAACTACCCTATAATTACCCCTTCCAGATTGATTAAAAAAATTTTTCCTTGACAAAATTTGTTGTTGTGTTATACTTGACTAATATAATAGACATAATAG
>JBFZAB010000095.1:0-4463 GCA_041309285.1 Candidatus Omnitrophota bacterium | reverse complement strand
AGCAGCCGACGCAGGCTCTACAAAAACACCCTCATAAAAGGCAAGCATCTTATAGGCAGTCACTATTTCTTTATCGGAAACAACCTCAATAAGCCCTCCGGATTGGTCACGTGCCTCCTCTGCCGCCTTCCAGCTCGCAGGATTTCCGATACGTATGGCAGTGGCCAGAGTTTTAGGGTTTTTAACTATCCTTCCCAATACTATAGGAGCCGCCCCTTTTGCCTGAAAACCCAGCATTACGGGAAGCCGGCTTATTTTTTTATTTACTTTGTATTCTTTATAGCCCTTCCAGTAGGCCGTAATGTTTCCTGCGTTACCCACGGGCATAGCCTGAAAATCCGGAGCGTACCCCAGGGCATCGCATACTTCAAAAGCAGCCGTCTTCTGCCCTTCTATACGGTAAGGATTCAGCGAATTAACCAGGGTAATCGGATATTTTTTTACGATATCCTTTACAATATTCAGACAGGAATCAAAGTTACCTTCTATTTCCAGAACCCTTGCCCCGTGAATTAAAGCTTGTGAGAGCTTGCCGTAGGCAATATAGCCGCGGGGAACCAGGACAAAGCATTTTAGTCCTCCCCTCGCCGCATAACAAGCGGCGGATGCGGAGGTATTACCTGTAGAGGCACAGATAATCGCCTTCGACTTTTCTTCGCAGGCCTTGGAAACCGCCATAGTCATGCCGCGGTCTTTGAAGGAACCGGTGGGATTAAGCCCTTCGTATTTGAAATAAACCTCGAAGTTCTTCCCTAGCAGGGCGGCAATATGGCGCGAAGGAACAAGCGGGGTATTACCTTCATTTAAGGTAACAACGGGGGTCTTTGCAGTTACCGGCAAAAATTTCCCGTACTCTTTTATTATTCCCTGCCAGGACATATTTTAAAAATCCCTCTATGTGGTTAATTCCTCGATCCTGATAGCAACGGACTTTTCACGCACAACGTCAAGCCGCTCGATAATATCCAGGGCCTGCCTTAAATTCTTCTCGTACGCCTCGTGGGTAATAATGACAACCGGGACCACGCGCGCCCTTCTTCTTTCTTTCTGATTAACCAGGGCAATGCTTATATTTTTCTTGCCCAAAACACCCGCAATTTTGGCAAAAACGCCGGGCTTATCGATTGCCATGAAACGTATATAATATCTCGACTCCACCTTGCTTATGGGAAGAAGCCCTTTAATTTTAGAGTTATAAAATATTTTGCCGACAGCACCCGGCTTACCCGAAGCAATAACCTTTGCCACATCAACAATATCGCTCATGACGGAACTGGCCGCGGGCATCTGGCCTGCCCCCTGTCCGTAGAAAATTTCTTCTCCGACCATATCGCCGTTAACGTAAACAGCATTGTTAATTCCTCTTACCGAAGACAAAAGATGCCTTTCAGGAATAAGAGTAGGATTAACTCTTAATTCAAGCCTGTTTTTTTCTTCTTTAGCTACGGCAAGAAGCTTAATTACATAACCAAGCTCCTTTGCGTAAAGAATATCTTTAAGCGATACGTTGGATATTCCTTCTATGTAGATATTTTTTATATTCGCCCTGTAACCGAAACCGAGCAAAACCAAAACCAGAAGCTTGTGGGCAGTGTCTATGCCTTCTATATCAAAACGGGGATTTTTCTCGGCGTACCCCTTTTGTTGCGCAATCTTAAGCGCCGAGCGGAAATCGCAACCCTTATCGTACATCTCAGTAAGTATGAAGTTGGAAGTACCATTAAGTATTCCGAGTATAGATTCAATACGGTTGGCAATCAAGCCTTCCCTTATGGCTTTGATTATCGGAATTCCTCCCCCTACGCTGGCGGCAAAACCTAGGTTTAAAGATTTTTTCTGTGCAAGCTCAAATATGTCCTTTCCTTCTTCGGCAAGCAAAGCTTTGTTGGCGGTAACCACATGTTTATTATTCTTAAGCGCACAAAGTATAAAATCTTTAGCGGGATGTATTCCGCCTATAAGTTCCACTACTATATCTATCTCCGGATTATCCAGTATATCGGATACCTTTGCGCTAACAAGACCCGGCGGAAGGCGCAGCTTTCTCGCCTTTCCGGAATCAATTTCGCAGACCTTTTTGAGATTTAGATGGACACCGGCTCTTTCTTTTAAATAGGCATTCTTTTCCAATATGCAGCGCGCAACGCCCTGCCCTACGGTCCCCAGACCGATTAAACCGATATTAATCTTTTTCATTTGTGTCTCCTTTTAATCCCCCGGTACACATGCATATTATATAAAAAATTATTGATCGGGGAGGCGGGACTTGCCTGTCCGCCAATCTTTGTGGCGGAAACCCACGACTCTCCGTTAATAGCAAACATAACGTTTGCTTTGATGCTTATCTTGGTCGGGGAGGTGGGACTTGAACCCACGACCTTTTGAACCCCATTCAAACGCGCTAGCCAAACTGCGCTACTCCCCGTTATTTAGCAAATGGCAAATAGCCTATAGCTAATAGAAAATCTACAACTATTTCGCTAACTGTTTCCTCCGAATCTAAGCCAAATTAAATGAGGACACAACTTACGGAACGCCAGTGACGTTAAGTTGCACGTCCGAATTTAATCCCGCACTAATTTCGATAATCCAGAATTGATGAGTTTAGTGCGGGGCTGCGCTACTCCCCGTTATTTAGCAAATAGCAAATAGCCTAATTCTTACTGATAATACTTTTCTTGAAATCCAACGATACTCACAAACAACCGCTTAAGCAAATACTGATTGTAACAGAATTGGTGCCCCTGGACAAGGAATTTCAGGTTTCGTTTATTAGCCGTCTCGACATTAACTCGTTCACGGCATAACGAGGGTTTCCATTTTTGTATAAGACTTTATATACCTGTTCCGTAATGGGCATCTCTATTTTATATTTCTTGGCCAAGCTATACGCCGCCTGGACAGTCCAGACCCCTTCTGCTACCATTTGCATATTTTTTAATATCGCCTTTAGCTTCTTCCCCTTGCCAATTTCTTCTCCAACCCAGCGGTTTCTGCCGTAGGGGCTGATGCAGGTAGTAACCAGGTCACCCATACCACTTAAACCCCAGAATGTTTCCGGCCGGGCGCCCATGGCTATCCCCAGGCGCATAATTTCTACAATCCCGCGGTTAAGTATGGCTGCCTTGCTGTTTGCCCCGAAACCAAGCCCGTCGCTTATTCCGCAGGCAATGGCAATAACATTTTTAAGCGCTCCGCCGAGCTCTACGCCTACAATATCGGAATGAACGTAAATACGGAAATTTTCTGTAGCAAATATTTTCTGCAGTCTCTTGGCTTCGCTGATATCGCCGGCGGCGATAACAACTGCCGCAGGAAGTCCGCAGGCCACTTCATGAGAGATGCTGGGACCGGAAAGAACGGCCACTTTAATCTTTCCTAAAACATCCCTGATTACTTCAGACATCCTTAAATACGTGCCGTTCTCTATGCCCTTAACCACGCTTAAAACTGTTTTTCCCGAAAAATTACAGGGCACCAGGCGCTCAAGCACGCCGCGCAGATATTGCGAAGGTACAGCCAAAACAACTATATCCGAAAATTCTACCAGCTGTTTTGCATCTTTAAAAACTTTTACTAAACGAGGAATTTTTATTCCGGGGAGAAATTTAACATTTTCTCTTTTCCTATCCATAAATTCAAGATATTTGGGGAATGCCCCCCAGAGCCCGACACAATAATTTTTCCTGGCCAGAATAACGGCTAACGTTGTTCCCCAGCCTCCGTCACCGAGTACACCGATTTTTATTTTTTTATCCGTACGCATCAACTTATCTATCCTTATCTACAATAGGCTCACTCGTATTTGCCCAGAAATCACTGAATGCAAACCACTGCTCGGGATAGTTCCTGACAAATCTCTCTATATTCTCCATAATTTTCTGGGTAAGAATCTGAATATCGCGTTCGGCGTTTCCCTCGGGAATATATTCGATAGATTTTTCAAAGATAAGGGAAAATTTATCCCCCTTCTCTCTTACGGTAAAACCCATAACTATCGCCGCACCGGTCCTTAAGCTTAAAGTTGCCGGCCCCCTCGGCACCCAGGCATTTCTACCGAAAAATCTGACTTTAATCTTCGTTCCCTGCTCGCTGAAATCGCGGTTTCCCACCATAGCTACAATTTCGTTATTCTCCAGAGCACGGTAGCACTTTCTTAAAGCAACACCGAGGGATATTACCTTGATCCCCTTTCTTGCCCTCTGATATATGAACATATCTTTTATTCTTCTATCTTTGTGTTCCCAGGCAACGGCATTCATAGAATAACCTTTTTGTGCCATAAGCACGCCTCCCAGCTCCCAGTTTCCCAGATGAGCTGTAACCACCAGCACTCCCTTGCCTTTTCTTAAAGCGCTGTCCACATGCTCCAGCCCTTTTATGTTTGTATATTTTCTAATAAACCTGCTATTGATAGAACCAAAGCGGAAAAAATCAACCAGGTTCTTGGCAAAGTTTCGAAA
>JBFZAB010000094.1:0-8121 GCA_041309285.1 Candidatus Omnitrophota bacterium | reverse complement strand
TTCTTTATTTAGAGCCACCCTCCCGGCCCTGGCAAAAGCAGGGATATTAACCGAATCCAATTTGAGTTCCATATGTGGGCAATTAATAGCTCTAGTCAAAGCACCTGTCGAGGCAGGATTCAATCCGGATTCTTTATTTAGAGACACCCTCCCGGCCCTGGCAGAAGCAGGGATATTAACCGAATCCAATTTGAGTTCCATATGTGGGCAATTAATAGCTCTAGTCAAAGCATCTGTCGAGGCAGGATTCAATCCGTATTATTCCCTCCTGGCCCTGGCAAAAGTAGGGATATTAACCGAATCCACCCTTCCCCAGATAATAGAGCTGGGTAAGTCAACATATGAAGTCAATGCCGATGCCGAATATCTGTTTGCAAAAATTCCCGGTTTGATTAAACGGGGATTTTCCATATCCGATATTTTACCCGGAGGCAGGTCTAATCAGGTTTTAATGCGTTTTCTATCGGCATCAGGCAGGTATTTTGAAAACAATGCCAGCTTCCTAGATACTCTTACCCCCGGTAATATCCAACAGGAAGTTAATGCTGTTTTAGGATATTTTACTGATTTAGGCAGGCCTTTATATCTACCTGCACTTTACAGTGAGCATAAAGGATTGGATAGCCAGGGCAGGAAAGACTTAATAGTCAAGTTTAATACCTATTACCAGAATCAGTTAAACGGTATTCAAACCGAAGATCCCGGCCTATCTGATGAGGTAATGGAAGAGGTCAACTTTTATCTCATCGGCTCAACGAAGTTAACCAAGGAAGAATATAGAAAGACCTTAGAGAGATTTTCTAATCAGGATATCCCCCAGGCCAATTTCCAGGCAGACTTTACCCTGAGCTTGAACCTGGGAGAGCTTCAGGGTGAGCTTACCCAGAATAATAAGGCATACCTCTCAGGAAGGATAGCATGGCTTAAAGGAGTAATAGAAAGGCCTGCCGCAAGCTATATAGGCGATACTCTTGGCCAGTTCTATACCAAGTTCCTGGTCAAGGAAGATATACCCCAGGATGCCGCTAACCTTAAAGGCATAATAGATCTGGTCAAGGATGACCCAGAAGTCGTATCGGCAATAAAGGCTCAAGATGCGGAAGGGGTAAAGGCTAGGATAGAGGCTATGCTCACAGGCCCGGATATCCAGTATAAGGATGCCTTATCCGAGATATTCGACATCTTTGCCTCCGCTGCAGGAGGCGGGGTGCCCGGGGTAGGGGTAGTCAGGAATCTGGCGGAACTCAGCCTGGCCAGGATGTATCTCTCGGATGATTTAGTAAAGGCCAGTATAGACGGAATTATTGCCTCAGGCGAAAGCCTTAATGAAAACAATCTATCACCGGCCGATACTTACGGCCTGATCAGCTCTTTAATCGAGGTATTGGGTGAGATAAAACCCGAGGCGGAAGGCCTGTTAAAGGATAGGCTGGATGAGGCGGTTGAGCTATATGCCTTGAATAACCTAGCAGATAAATTTAAGACAGAAGAAGGTAATCAGGTAGAGAAGGTGAGAATCCTGGCAGCCAAGACAGAGCTGGACTATTTCTATGGGTATTTCGGCGAGAACTGCACTTCCAAAAATCCTGAGGAGTTATTGAATCCTCATTTTACCCCTTTGAGGATTATCACTGACAAAGGCATAGAAGGAGCAATCCATACCTTAACCTATGATATAGACGGCAAGAAGAGCCTGATTATCGTAGGCATAGAGCCTCTGGCTTCTCTTGTATTAAGAACGAATCCGAGAGAATTAACCGAAGAGCTATTGCAGGGAATAATAGATGAGATAGCCATACCTGACGGATATGAGCAGGTTCTAATTGCCACAAATCCAACAGCTCAATCCAATAGGCCTAAAATATTGATAGAGATACAAAAATTAATTATAGGTAAGAATGTTATTGTCCAAAATGCCCAGGCTACATTCAAAGGGAATGAACCTTATGATATAACCGAGTTAGCTATCTACTGGCAGAAATAGTTTTGTTCCCAAAATATGCTCATCTAATAATATATCCGACCCCCCAATTTCTAATTTGCCTTATCCTCTATAATTGTGACACAAATTGGACACAAGTTACCTTTTGCTCAAGAAACTTTTCCCTTGCCGACAATTGCAATTTATAGTAATATAAAACGTTACGAAATAGGGCCCATAGCTCAGTCTGGTTAGAGCAGCTGACTCATAATCAGCGGGTCATAGGTTCGAGTCCTATTGGGCCCATGTCAAAGCATGTTACTAAAGTTATGGAAGGTTAATTAAGGCTAGGAAAGTTGCTTATATTTTTTGCCATAACCTTAAATAACTTTACGAAACATTAGGTAACATTATATAACGTTTCGAAATCGGGCGCATGGCTCAGTTGGTTAGAGTGCTGCCCTCACATGGCAGAGGTCGAAGGTTCGAGTCCTTCTGCGCCCACCATGAAATTTAATAAAAGCGGCTAGGAGACAACTAATCTATCTATGTAATCTGAACTTTAAATCTGTGCAATCATTCTATTAAAAAAGATGGCTACTATTAAAGAACAATTAGACATACTTATACAGCTGCAAAAGATTGACTTGAATATCTATGTACTGCGTAATAAATTGGAAAAGAGGCCCGGGGATATTCAGTTAATAAAAAAAGGCTTTGAAGAAAAAGAGAGCCTTATAAAAGCTCTGGATGAAAAATTAAAGGCCCAGAGAATGAGGCTTAAGGAATTGGAGCTGGATTTGAAAACCAAAGAGGAAAATATCAAGAAGCTCCGGGTGCAGATGTATCAGCTCAAGACGAATAAAGAATATGCCTCAATGCAGAAAGAGATCGAAGGTGTAAAAGCAGATAATTCCGTGCTTGAGGAAGAGATTATCAAGTTTATGGAAGGGGTGGAGGCAACCGAGAAAGAGATAGTTCTGGAGAAACAGTTGCTCGAAGAGGAAAGGAAGAAAACAGAAAATGAAATCTCGAGAATCGAAAGTGAGATCAATGCTTTAAAGGAAGAATTAAAATCCTTCGAGGCCGAGCGCAATAAGGTTGCTTCAGGAATAGATAGAGTATTACTTGCGAGATACGAACAGATACTGGATAATAGGCACGGACATGCCCTTGCCACCGTTTTGAATGATAGTTGTTCCGGCTGTAATATGGCGCTGCCTCCCCAGACGATTAGCGAGGTAAGGCTGGGTGAAAAGATAATTACCTGTGATAATTGCCTGAGAATACTTTATATTGGAGTCTGATTTGAAGAAGATAAATAAGATAGAATTATTTACCGACGGAGCTTCCTGGGGAAATCCCGGATTGGCAGGAGCAGGGATTGTTATCTACGACGAGAATAAGAAGGTAATAAAAAAAATGGGTAGGTTCATAGGCGAGGCGACAAATAATGTTGCCGAATACACCGCCCTTATTTATGGACTCGAAGAGGCCTTGATTTTGGGGGCAAAAGAAATAAAGATTAATTTAGATAGCCAACTGATTGCAAATCAGCTTGAGGGTTCATACAGGGTAAAGGACAAAAATTTAAAGGTTCTTTTTGAGCAGGTATCGCGCCTGATACAGGGGTTTAAAAAAGTAGAGATAAAAAATATTGAGCGTGAAAAGAATAAAGAAGCCGACAGATTGGCCGCCCAGGCAATCAAAGAGGTAAAAAGCAGAAAAGTTCCCCCCGTTGAAATTGCCCCGCGGAAAGTGCCGTGCCAGGGATTAAAACAGAAAGAATTATTTTCTTTATAATCATTCCCTTATAAAATCCCCGTGCCGTTATAGAAATTTATAATCCGGGTCTATTTCGTAAATATTATCGTAATTATTCGTTTTAAATCGTTTAGAATAGAGCAGGCAGGATGGCTGCCCCGACGATACGTCGGGGAGGAAAGTCCGGGCTCCATGGGGCAAGCGTGCTGGGTAACTCCCAGGATCTATGCCTACGGCGTAGAGACGGAAAGTGCCACAGAAAAAATACCGCCCCCAATGTTTGCTTGTGCAAACAAGCTTTGGGGGTAAGGGTGAAAAGGCGGTGTAAGAGACCACCGCCCCGACGGTAACGTCGGGGGCAAGGTAAACCCCACGCGGAGCAAGACCGAATAGGAGAGAAGCGGTGGCCCGTCGCGTAAATACTCTCGGGTAGGTCGCTGGTCTCCGGTGGCGACATCGGAGCAAGAGAAATGGCCATCAATGAACGCATAATTTATGAAGCGTTAAGCGACATAAATTATAAGCGTGAATTGATCCTTGACATCTTTGATGTCAAGGATAAGTTCGACCATGCAACTTATGTTCATTGTATTCCATAAGTTGTGGTCTCACTTACAAAACCCGGCTTATATGCCTGCTCTTTTTTAAAAAAGCGAGTGAGAGTATCAAGTAGTGAGAGGTAAAAGAAGAATGAATATAATAATTTTCTTTACTCTCTACTAACTACTCACTACTTAATTTAGGAAGACAAAATGTGCTACGCAATTCCCGGTAAAATTGTGGAACTTAAAGAAAAAGTTGCCGTAGTTGATTATTTCGGAGAACACCGCAGGGTATTAAACGAATTTTTTGATTTATCCATAGGGGATTATGTTTATGCCCAAGGAGGAATCCTAATACAGAAGGTTCCGGAATCCAAAGCCCTCGAGATACTTGAACAGTGGAAGGAAATGTTTTTTCATCTCAAGGAAGTGGACTTAAGATTAGCGCGGAAGAATACAGAATCTATTTTGAAAGATCCCGGATTTATCCGGATTATAGATAAGGTTAAAAAAAGAGAAGTTCTGGATAAAGAAGAGATGTTGCGTGTAATTAATGCGCAAGATCCGGATGAGCAGGAGGTGATTTACAACACGGCGAATGAAATCAGGCAGGGGGAGCTTAAAAACTCCTGCTGCGTGCATGGGATAATCGAATTCTCAAACTATTGCCGCAATAATTGTCTGTATTGTGGAATACGCTCCGATAATAATAAGCTTAAGCGCTATAGAATGGACCTTAAAGAAATTGTTTATACGGCCGAGGAGGCAGTGGGGCGTTATGGTTTTAAGGCCCTGGTGTTACAATCGGGAGACGATTATTTTTATTCCGGCGGAATGTTGGCAGAGATTATTTCCAAGATAAAAGAGAAATGTGGAATCCTTTTATTTATGAGCGTGGGCCAGAGAGAGCAATTGGTATATAAAGCGATGTATGATGCGGGAGCAAGAGGTGTTCTTTTGCGTTTTGAAACCTCCAACCCTACGTTATTTGAGAAGCTGCATAAGGATATAAAATTCAAAGAGCGGCTTGAGCTCCTGCGCTATATAAATAGCCTGGGCTATATTCTTGCCACGGGTGCTTTAATCGGTTTGCCCGGACAAAGTGACGAGGATTTGATTGCCGATATTATGCTGACAAAATCTTTAAAAGCGGACATGTATTCATTCGGCCCTCTTATACCGCACCAGGCGACACCTTTCGGAAAATCCATTCCTGTTAAGCCCGATAGGGTTTTTAAAATTATTTCGCTGATACGATTCGTTGATCCCCAGGCAAAAATACTGGTTACCACCGCCCTTGAAACATTGGACCGCACCGAAGGACGCAGGCTTGGGCTTCTTGCCGGCGCGAACTCGGTGATGCTTAATGTAACGCCGCTGGAATACAGACGGCTTTATGAAATATATCCGGATAAGGCGGGGATAGATAAGGGGATAGAAGAAAGTATAAAAGAAACAGTAGGCCTGCTTTATTCTCTCGGACGAGCTCCGACGGATTTAGGGATTTAAGATATGAAAGAATTTATTGATATAAAAAAAATTGAGGCCCTGTTAGAAAAAAAGAAAAACCCTTCTGATTTCGAAGTCAATAAAGTAATTGCTAAAGCAAAGAAGTTAAAGGGGCTTTCTCCTGTCGATGCGGCCGTATTGCTCCAGTGCCGGGATAAAAAACTCACTCGTCGTATATTTAAAACAGCAAGAGAAATTAAAGAAGATATCTACGGCAGGCGTCTGGTGCTTTTTGCTCCTCTCTATATTTCGAATTTCTGCAAGAACTCCTGCCTATATTGTGCCTTTCGCCGGGATAACAAGGCATTAAAGCGCAGGAAGCTATCGTTTGAAGAAATCCGGAAAGAAACAAAGATGCTCATAGGCCGGGGGCATAAACGCCTGCTTCTGGTTGCCGGAGAAGAAAGTGATTTAGGCTACGTGCTTAACGCGATTAAAACCGTGTATAAAACTAAATTCCGGAATGGAGAGATTCGCCGGGTCAATGTAAATGTTGCCCCGTTGAGTGTAGAAGGCTTCCGCAGGCTAAAGAAGGCCGGTATCGGGACATTCCAGATGTTTCAGGAAACATATCATAAACCCACATACGAGAAAGTCCATGTATCGGGTCCGAAGAAAGATTATACCTGGAGATTGTATGCCATGGATAGAGCCCAAGAAGCGGGTATAGACGATGTGGGGATAGGGGTCCTTTTTGGTTTGTACGATTACAGGTTTGAAGTCCTGGCACTTCTTTATCATGTCTTGCACCTTGAGAAGAAATTTGGAGTGGGGCCGCATACTGTCTCCGTTCCCCGCATTGAACCGGCGTTTAACGCGCCGTTATCAAAAAAACCGCCCTTTAAAGTTTCGGATGAGGATTTCAAAAAACTCGTGGCCATAATCAGGTTAGCGGTTCCTTATACCGGGATAATACTTACTACCCGCGAAAGCCATAAATTACGCGATGAAATTTTTAAACTCGGGGTTTCCCAGATAAGCGCAGGCTCGCGCACAAGCCCGGGTTCTTACGGGGAAAATGTCAAGAACCAGCCCAGGTCCGCGCAATTTAGTCTGGGCGATACACGTACCCAACCGGAAATTATAAAGGATATATCTCTTAAGGGATATATCCCCAGTTTTTGTACTGCCTGTTACCGTCGAGGAAGAACGGGTAAGGCTTTTATGAAGTTTGCCAAGCCCGGACGGATAAAAGACCTCTGCATACCCAATTCCATATTGACCTATAAGGAATACCTGCTTGATTACGGCAGCCCGGATTTAAAAAGAATAGGAGCTCGCGTTATTTCAAAACAGTTGAAAGATATTAAAGATTCCAAAATCCTCCGGAAGACCTTACTATTGCTGGAGAAAATGGATGGCGGAAACCGCGACCTTTATTTATAAAATCAGTGATGACTTCCAAAAAAGATTACCCCGATAGAATAAATTGGAATCTCGCCGGAATTATTTTATTTTTTTCTTATCTTGTTTTCTTCTTCTTGCGCTTTAATCTTTTTCCCGTATTCCTGGATATCTATTATCATATAAGCGTGATGCAGGGATTTGACCTGGCGCGAGGTATAGTTACCTGGGATTTTTGGGAGTTTGCCCCAATAGGACAACCACATTTTTATCCGCCTCTCCTGCATATTATTATGCTTATTTTTTATAAGCTCGGGATTTCCAAGGTTAATATTGCCATATTTTCCAGCTTTATTATTTTTCCGTCCTTTATTCTTACTTTTTGGTATGTAGTTAAAAAAATATTCGGCAGCCGTCTTGCGTTTTTTGTCATACTTTCCTTAGTATCCTCCTATAGTATATTTCTGGGGCTTACCAATACTATCGCGGGAACTTTTTGTCTTACACTGCTCCTACTTTTGTTTTATGCCCTGCATAGGGACAAAAAAATATCTCCGGTTATACTTACGGCACTGCTTTTTTACACCCACTATACCATTTCTATAATGGGTGTACTTACCTTATGTCTGTATTTGTTATTTAAAAAAGAAAATAGGTCAAAGCTATTTTTAATCGCAGCAGGAATAATTGTGGCGCTTCCCTGGATAATCAATTTTGTAGGTAATATAGGCTATCAGTGTAGTATTGTCCATTATGATAAAGGCGTAGAGATAAATCTGCTGCTTCTAACTTTTTCTGTAATAGGATTTTTTTTATGTTTAAGAATGAAAGGAATTTATTTGTTTTTTATTTTTCTTTTATTGATAGGATTTACGAGTATCTTTGAACTCCCTTACAGATTCTTTAGTACCCAGCCGGCATCTGCCCTCGCTTTTTTATCCGGCGTGGCTATTGAGAAAATATTTTCCTGGTTTAGCATTAAAAAACTTATGCGCTTGGGAGTTTCCTTGATTAGTTTTATTTTTTTCCTCAATGTTTTCT
>JBFZAB010000093.1:0-4515 GCA_041309285.1 Candidatus Omnitrophota bacterium | reverse complement strand
TCAAAATGCAAATATCAAAACCACAAACCAAAATGCAAAACTTTCAATAAATAAGCTGTTTTTCAATAAAAATAATTTCTAAATTTTGCACTGTCATTTTGATATTTAATTTTTTATATTTAATTTTCGGTAGAAACATGACCTGTTCCCCGTATGGCAGGCAACACCGATCTGTCTAACGCGAAACAGGAGACAGTCTATATCACAGTCATAAAAAACACTTTTGACAATCTGGAAATGCCCGGATGTTTCCCCTTTAAGCCACAGCTTATTGCGCGAACGGCTCCAGAAATTGGTCTTTCCAGTAGTTAAAGTCTTTTTTATGGATAAATTGTTCATATAGGCAACCATAAGGACTTCTCCTGTTTTGTAATCCTGGATTACGGCAGGAATCAATCCTTTCTCATCGAATTTAAAATTAATATCTCCCGATTTTTTATTTTTGATGGTTCGACTTTGCTTGCTTCGACTCTGCTCAGCATCTTTAAAGGTATCCTGAGCTTGCCGAAGGACACCATCAACCCTGAGCGCAGTCGAAGGGTTGACTCTTGATAACTTGACTTTGTTCACCATCAACCCTGAGCGTAGTCGAAGGGTTGACTCTTTACTTTTTACTTTTAACTTTTTACTTTTGGTTAGCAATCTTCATCGCCTCCTTAAGTGTAAATTTCTTTTCATATAGAGCCCTGCCGACAATAACTCCGGACAAACCTTTCGCCTCGAGGGTTTTAAGTTTTTCTATATCCTCGAGGCTGCCGATACCTCCGGCAATAATAAGTTTTACAGGTACACTGGATAAAAAATCACTGATATAGCCGGTGTCTGAACCAAACATTGTTCCGTCCCTGGAAACATCAGTGATGATAAAAAGCTCGACACCTGCCTCTTTCATATCTCTGGTAAAATCCTCCGGACGAATAGAGGTTTTGGTCTGCCAGCCGCGGCTAACCAGAAACCCGTCTTTTATATCCAGGCTTATTACTATCTTCTCCGGGAATCTGTTTACCAGATTTTTTACCCAATCCCTATCTTCGCAGGCACGGGTACCCAAGACTACCCGCCTGACTCCGGAGGCAAGTAAATCCGCAATATCTTTTTCTTCCCGCAATCCTCCGCCCGCCTGGACAGGAATATTAAGGCTAGAGGAGATGTCCTTAATCGTATCCAGGTTTTGAGGCCTACCGTCAAGCGCACCATCTAAATCGACCAGGTGCAGGAACCGGGCACCCTCTTCTTGCCAGAAAACTGCCATTTCTAAAGGATTATCGGCATAGACGGTCGCTTTATCAAAATCGCCCTGCCAGAGACGAACTACCTTTTTTTCTCTTATGTCTATTGCGGGAATTATTAACATATCTATTTTGTTTAATGTGCTATGTGTCATGTTTAATGCCAAGATATATTTTCTTTACACATTCAACATTCAACATTAAACATTAAACGGCACTAGAATTATATTTTTCCCTTAGTCGAGGGTATGCCTTTTCTCAGGCTCGGCTGGGTAGCATCATTCAAGGCGCGTCCCAGGGCTTTAAATATGGCCTCTAATATATGGTGGGTATTTTCGCCTGAAATTATCTGGATATGCAAAGTAGCACCGAGCGTGTCAGAAAAAGCCTTTAATAACTGCTTGGCATCGTTTAGGGTATATTCTTTTTTTCTCTTTTCTCTGCCGGATGAAATTCTGCTTATGTCCAAAGTCAAATTGGGTCTGCCGGATATATCCGCAACAACAAGAGCCAGGGCCTCATCCATGGGGACAAACGCCGAACCGAAGCGCCTGATTCCGCTCTTATTACCCAGGGCTTTCTTAAATGCATCTGCCAGCACAATACCTATATCTTCGTTTGTATGATGCAGGTCAACCTCAAGGTCTCCCTTCGCTTTTAATTCCAGATCAAAGAAACCATGAAAGGTAAACAGCTCCAGCATATGATCCAAGAACTTAATGCCGGTAACTATTTTAGAACTACCCTTGCCGTCGATATTTAATTTTATACTTATATCGGTTTCCCTTGTCCGTCTAGAAACAGACGATTTACGCTTTCCCATCTTATTTACCCCCCCCTATTGGTTTCTCGCCTTTAACGACTCTATGTGTTTCGTCATGCCTTCAATCCCGGCAATGGTTTCCATTAAGCTTTTATATTTATCCAGCGCTTTTTTAGAATAAACGATTAAATGCGATGTTTTAATAAAATCCTCCACTCCCAAGGCCGAAAAAAATCTTGCGCTTCCGCCGGTCGGAAGGACGTGACTGGGCCCGGCAATATAGTCACCTACGGCCACAGGGCTATACGGGCCTATAAATATGCAACCGGCATTCCTTATCTTATTTACAAGGTTGCGCGGATTCTTTACCAGTATCTCCAGGTGTTCCGGGGCAATAATATTGGCAACTTCAACCGCTTCATCAAGGTTATTCACCAAAATCACAAAACCCTTTTCAACCTCACGCCTGACTAACCTGGCCAGTGATTTGGAAGTGGTAACAAGAAAGGATAATCCGCCAGCGTGTTCCGACTGGGCAAGCAAATCGGCAATAACCAAAGCGGGGTTGGTAAATTTGTTCGCAATAATCACGACCTCGGAAGGACCGGCAAGCATATCGATATCGGTATAGCCGAATACCTGCCTTTTAGCCTCGGTAACATAGACATTTCCCGGACCGACAATTTTATCAACTTTTTTTACCGTTTTAGTGCCAAAGGCAAGCGCCGCAATTGCCTGGGCGCCCCCGATTTTGTAAATCTCCTTTACTTTAAGCAGGCTTGCCACGACCAGAATATGCGAGTCTACAAAACCTTCCTTGTTTGGAGGCGTCACCAAAACAATTTCTTCGACACCGGCAATCTTGGCCGGAAGCACTGTCATATAAACCGTGGAGACAAGCGGAGCCGTGCCTGCAGGTATATACACACCCACCCTCTTTAATGGAAATACATTCTCACCAAGAACTACGCCGTCTTCATCGCGCATCCTCCAGGATTTCCTTTGCTTCTTGCGGTAAAAACGTTCAACGTTACCGATTATCTCCTTAAGGCTGGCTACAAATTTAGGGTCGATATTCTGGTACGCACCGCTTATCTCGGACTCCGTAACCCTGAAGTGTTTCGGCTGTAGTTTTACCTTATCGAATTTGCGCGTATATTTAACGATTCCGTCGTCTCCAAAATTACGGACATCGTCTATAATCTTGGCAACATTTTTCTCAATCCTCTTTCCGCGCCTGTAGACACGGTTAACTATTTTTTCCATTTCCCGGCTCGAAACTCTGATTAATTTCATATCTTCACCATTGTAATTACCCACGGGTAAAACCCGCGGATTAAGATTTAGCTGCTTCGATAATTTTATTTAAGGTTTCGGGGTCTTTTAATAATTTTAGCTTCTGGGTATTTTTAGAACCTGCCTGCGCTAAATCCCTCTTTCCTCCACCGGAGCCTTCTATTAATTCCGCCACTTGACGGGCGGCAAGAACAGCGTCTAAGTCTTTCACTAAATCCCCGGTTATCCCTATAAGTACAAAAGATTTGCCTTCATAGGCGGAAGATAAAAATATAAACGTATTTTTCCCCGACCTTTCCCTAATCGCATCCATATACTGCCTTAAGATCTCGACGGGTTCATCAATCTGTTCCGAAATTACTTTCTTACCGCCGAATTGTTTCTCTTTACTGATAGAATCCTCAATTAGGGTCACGGAGCAAAATTTCTTAAAATTTTCAAACTTAATATTTATTAAATCTTTCTCAAGAGACTTTGCCCTTTCAAGAATAGAGGCAATATAGCCCGGAATCTTCTCCTCGTGGATTTTATATTTTTCGGCCATATCTTTACACATGGAGTACAGTTTCCTTACCTTCATATATGCCCCTCTTCCGGTAACGGCCTCTATTCTTCTTACGCCTTGAGCAACCGAAAACTCGGAGGTAATCAGGAATAAGCCAATCTGCCCCGACTGTTCCAGATGCGTTCCTCCGCAGAATTCCCCGCTGTAGTCGCCCACGTTTACAACGCGCACCTTGTCCCCGTATTTCTCGCCGAAAAATGCCAGCGCCCCCGATTTTTGAGCTTCCGACTTACCCATTACCCGGGGTATAACCTTGTCATTTCTACGTATACGGCTATTTACCAGCTCTTCAATGCGCTCCATTTGCTCTTGGTCTATTGCCTTAAAATGTGTAAAATCAAAACGCAGACTATCCGGCCCAACCCAGGAACCTGCCTGCTCGACATGACCTCCCAGAACTTCTCTTAAAACCGACTGCAGAATATGGGTTGCGGTGTGATTGCGCGCAATATCCAGGCGCTTTTCCACATCTATTTCTGCCGAAACCCTATCGCCAACGCGGAGTTTGCCTTTTATAACTTTGCCCGAATGTAAAACCGCATCTGATATTTTCTTTACATCATATATTTCCACGATTAAGCCGGAGGAATAAATTTTACCTTGGTCGGCAACCTGGCCGCCCTGTTCGGCATAAAACGGAGTTTTATCCAGTATTATTCCTA
>JBFZAB010000092.1:0-3570 GCA_041309285.1 Candidatus Omnitrophota bacterium | reverse complement strand
GGATAAGAAACAGGAGAAGAAACAGGAAGAAAAGAAGTAATTTGTACTTTGTTATTCTATAGTAACCAGAGACCAGAGTGCAGTAACCAGAAAAATTATTTATCTGGAGTCTGGTTACTGGTATCTGGTTTCTGAATATGCTAAACAATGAAACTCATCGTCGGTTTGGGGAATCCCGGTGAAAAATATAAACATACTCCGCATAACACGGGATTTGTAGTTGTTGAAAAAATAGCCGGCGACCGTAAGGAACATTTTAAGAAAAATACTTTCGGTGCAGAAACCGCCGAATTTAGATTAGGCCTTGAGAAAATAATACTGGCTAAGCCACTGACCTTTATGAACCTTTCGGGCCAGGCGGTTAAGGAAATTTCGAAAAAAAGAAGAATAGTCGCGGGTAATCTTCTGGTTGTATCCGACGATGTAAACCTTGCCCTGGGAACGCTCAGGCTAAAAAGAAGCGGTTCTGACGGGGGACACAAGGGGCTGCGTTCCATAATTGAAAATCTTGGTACCGAGGAGTTTGCCCGTCTAAGGATAGGAGTGGGCAGGGGAGGTTTTAAGGATGTTTCAAAACATGTCCTGTCCAGACTTAGTGATGAAGAGTCAAGGCTACTTAACCAGGCAATTGATAGGGCGGCTGAGGCAGTTTTATTTTTTGTGAAAAAAGGCATTGAATGCGCAATGAATAGGTTTAATCAATAAAAGCGCGGTCCCGGAATCAAGATAGTTAAAGTATTATATTTGGGAAATTTTCAGAGGTCATTCAATATTTTAATCATTAACTATTTAACCAGTTGATTATGTTTATCAGAGGAGGAAAGGTATGAAGAATTATGAAGCATTGGTTCTGGTAAGGCCTGATTTGAGCGACCAGGACTTAGATAAAGAAATTTCTAAATTATCGCAGGTGATTTCGCAAAACAAAGGTGAAGTAGGTAATTGTGATAAATGGGCTAAGAGGTCGCTTGCCTACAAAATTAAGAAGTTTCAGGACGGTATTTATCTTCTGATAAGTTTTAAGGCAGAACCCGCCTCACTTATTAATATTGAAAGAATTTGGAAACTTGATGAGAATGTTTTAAGGGATATGATTACCGTTAAATCTTAAAACAGGCTTGTTTAGGGGAGGTTATAATGGCCAATTTTAATCGAGTGTTTTTGATGGGCAATCTTACGCGTGACCCCGAGATGCGTTATACCCCCAGCGGGACAGCCGTGGTAAATTTCGGGATGGCAGTAAACCGCCGTTTTACTGATCAGAACGGAGAAAAGAAAGAAGAAACCTGTTTTGTGCGTATTTCGGTTTTTGGTAAGCAGGGGGAAAATTGTAACCAGTATTTAAGTAAAGGTAGTCCGGTTTTTATAGAAGGAAGGCTCCAGTACCGGACCTGGGAGACAGATGGGCAGAAACGCAATAGCCTGGATGTAGTTGCCGAACGCGTACAATTTATGGGAAGGGCAAAAGAGGGACAGGATTCAAAAACCGAGGATGAGATTACAGAAGAAGCTCCTTCGCAAGAACACTCTTCCGGGAAAGTTGATATAAATACCAAAGCGGCCCAGGATGAAGATGCACCGCCTTTTTAGTTAAATTTATAGGTCACATGCACTATTTTTGCGATGGTGAGCGTAGCCGAACCATTAATTCGCATTTATAAGCTACATTCACTTTCGTTCCATAACAGATGTGCTCATTAAGAAAGGAGTTTTATTTATGCCGAACCCAAGAGGAAGGAAAATAATCAAAAAAAAGAGTACAAAACCGCGGATCTTCAGAAAGAAGTACTGCAGGCTCTGCAGAGAGCGGATAAAGGATGTTGATTATAAAGATGTTAATCGGCTTCAGAGGTTTATCTCTGACAGAGGCAAGATTATAGCGACGCGCATAAGCGGAAACTGTGCCAAACATCAAAGGAAGGTTACCAGCGCAATCAAGAGGGCGCGTTTTATGGCCCTTCTTCCTTTTTTGGCTGACTGATCTCGGAGGCAAAATGAAAGTAATTCTAAGACAAGATGTAGAAAAGATAGGCAAGCTGGGGGAAACAATTAATGCCAAGGATGGTTATGCCCGTAATTATCTGATTCCCCGCGGCCTTGCATTGGAAGCAACCGACAAAAGTTTGAAGATTATTGAGCAGGAAAAACAGAATTTAATAAAGAAAATAGATAGGGAGAAAAAAGAAATTGAATCTCTGGCACAAAAGATTAAAAATACCTCCTGTACAATCTCGGTGGAAGTAGGCCTGGATGATAAGTTTTTCGGGGTAGTGACAAATCAGGATATTGCCAAAGCCTATGAGCAGGAAGGCGTTGTTGTTGATAAAAGGCTGATAGACCTCAAGGATCCGATTAGGGAGCTGGGAGTTTTTTATGTTCCGATTAAACTGCATCCTGAGGTAACTGTTGAAGCAAAAGTCTGGATAGTTAAGACATAAGCAGGGGTATAATTTATGGGAGATAAAGAAATAAGTTTGGAAAGAATGCCGCCGCAGAACGTTGAGGCGGAGATGTCTCTTTTGGGCTCGATGCTTATAGATGACAATGCGGTTGTTGCGGCAATCGAGAAAATAGAATCAGATTATTTCTATAAAGATGCGCATAAGAGAATTTTTCAGGCTATAACTGAACTTTTTAACAGGAATCAGGCAATAGATATTGTTACCGTGGCCGATGCCTTGCGTAAGGCAAATGTTTTAGAAGAGGTTGGAGGGGCGGCACACCTGGCAAGCCTTGCCTCGATAGTACCCACGGCGGCGAATGTCGGTTATTACGCAAAAATTATCAAGGAAAAATATATATTGAGGAGCCTCATCAACACCTCAACCCAGATAGTGTCAGAGTGTTTTGAACCTATTTCTGATTCCGATAAACTTCTTGATCGCGCCCAGACGGCAATATTCGAAATCGCCGCTCATAAGATAGAGGGAGGATATATCCTGATAAAGGAAATAATAAAGGATAGTATCGAAACTATAGATAATCTCTATCAGAAAAAAGCGCATGTTACCGGAATATCCACCGGTTTCAAAAGTTTTGACGTCATGACCGCAGGCCTGCAGCCCTCCGATTTTATCGTAGTTGCCGGAAGGCCTTCCATGGGAAAATCTGCGTTTGTAACCTGTCTTGCTGAACATGTCGGTGTAATAGAAAAAGTCCCCATGGCAATATTTAGCCTTGAAATGTCTAAAGAGCAATTAGTTCAGCGCATGCTTTGTTCTCATGCCAGAGTCGATGCCCATAAGGTGCGCACGGGTTTCCTTTCGCAATCTGACTGGCCGCGTTTGACCAATGCCGCCGGAAAACTTTCGGAGGCGCCTATTTTTATAGATGATTCAGCAAGTATTTCCGTGCTTGAATTAAGGGCTAAGGCAAGGAGGCTTAAATCTTCCAACGATATAGGCCTTGTCATTGTGGACTATATTCAGCTCATGAAGGGTCCCTCGGGAGTAGAAAATCGACAACAGGAGATTTCCGAAATTTCCCGGTCTCTGAAAGCCCTGGCTCGTGAGTTAAACGTTCCAGTTATTGCAGTAAGCCAGCTTTCCAGAGCAGTAGAGGCAAGAATTG
>JBFZAB010000091.1:0-2574 GCA_041309285.1 Candidatus Omnitrophota bacterium | reverse complement strand
CTACTTCCGGGGCTCCCGGCCGGGTAACTACAAAACTCCTGCCTAAACCAAACCCCGGACTCTGGGCAAGTAATTTACCGCTTTTATCTTCTTTAACTGCTTTAACTCTAAATATATAATTCCCGCTTCCCAGCGCTGATATATTTAATTGCTGTCCCGTAGAAAATGTCTCCCCCAAATAATCAGCTAAAGCGGTTTCTGTCCCGTCAGTATTTATCTTAAATAACTGCCAGATGTAACCGGTAGCTTCGGAAACCCTTCCCCAATTAAACCATTTGTTATTTGGGTCAAAAAATTCCATTAAATCCAGCATCGGAGAAACGATAACTGTATCCAGAGAGGCTATTGCCGCTACCGGATTAGCAGGCGCCGGCGACTGAGCTACAAGTGCTACAGGTGCTGCCGGAACAACGGGAGTTGAAACTGGGGTTGTTGCCTGAACAGTTGGAGTAGCTACTGAAGGCGGGTTTAGGGCCGGAGAAACACTTGCAGATACAGTTGATACCTGAGGACCGGGGGTACTTACCCCTGTTGCAGAAGCCTCCTGCCTCATTTGCGCAAGCGCATCAGTAAAGCTAATCTTCCGGACATTAGAAGTATTTCTTTCGATATACCAACTTCCCCTCTGGGCAAAGGCAAATATTTCATCTAAATTAATATTCTGTGCGCCATCTTCCTCTATCTCTGTTTTTAATCTATCAATGAATTTATTTACAAAAAATTGGACAAATTCAGACAACTTTCCATCCGAACCGGGATATAGCGTTTTCCAGTTGGTATAAACCGAGGGGGCTTCCTGCATAGATAAGCTGAGACCGCCTGTCCAGCTGGAAATTCCTTGGATCAGCTTGCTGGCGACTTTATCTACAAAAACCACTGCTTCTCGTCTGGTCTCAAAAATATCTGCCACATCCCTTAGCAAGGGAGTCTTGACTTCCTGCTCGAAGTAAAGTGCGGTCTGAGCCAGGGAATCCCCACTTAAGCCCCAGGACTGAGAAAGTTGCCCCGAGATATCTCCTGTAACAGGCTGAACTGCGGGCATTATTCCGGAAGTTGTCGTCCCTGCGAACATATTACTAGCCCAAACAATACCATCGGCTGCAAGGACAGAAAAAGAAAAAAATGAAACAAACCATAAGAACATAAATTTTACCTTCATCGTTATACTCCTTCCTATAAAAAAGTTTTTAAGGACCTTAGTAACTTTTGTTTAAGGACTAATAAATCAACTGCTTTTTGTATCTATTAACTATAATAAATAATACGGGCTGAAAATAGGCAGGCAATATTCTTTATCTTATAAATAATTTCTCTATTATATCAATCATTTTATTGAGATTGAACGGTTTTGCAAGCCACATATCCGCCCCTACTTCTTTGGCAAGTGCCTCCCCTATCTCGTCCGAACGTGCGGTAAATATAATAATGGGGATATGGCTGTAGCTTTTGTCATATTTAAGCAAACGGCATATTTTATAACCATTCATCTTAGGGAGCATTAAATCCAAAATAATTAAATCAGGATTTTCCTTATGCGCTTTATTCAGGCCCTGGTCACCGTCGTAGGCACAAATAACATCGTATCCCTTAGATTTTAGGCCAGTTTTCACTGCCTCTACTATCTGAGGCTCATCATCAACTACCAAAATTTTCTTCTTGGGTTGACTTTGTGTTTTTTTGTCCTGACGCATTGTTTCTTTCTAATATCCTGGAATGTATTCAAAGTTTGGCAGAGACTTTATTTTGGATTTATGGGAAGGGTTACGACAAAAGTGCTTCCTTTTCCAACCTGCGAGGTTACTGATATTTCTCCCCCGTGCTTGCGGACGATTTCCCTGGAGATAGAAAGCCCTAAACCGTGACCTTCAAGATTCTGTTCTATCACTGCTTCGTGCCGCCCATATTTATCAAAAATTTTCTCTAATGATTGCTCGGGAATTCCTATCCCCGTATCGGATATATAAATTTTAACTATATTTGCAAGGGTTTCAAAACATACTTCCGCCGTCCCGCCATCTCTATTGTATTTTACTGCATTGTGTATCAAATTGACTAAAACCTGAGTTATTTCGTCTTCATTACCCCAGATCTTAAGTTCCGACTCGGGAGGAAATCTTCCTTTAATAAAAACTCCCTTATTGCGTGCCAGAAGATCCATGGAATATACAACGTGTTTTGTCACACTGACAAGATCAAAGAACTTACTATTGTCCTTTATTTCCCGGGAGCCGTTCTTGGCATAAGAAAGCCACTCGTCAATCATCCTTTTTAAACGTTCCGTGCTCTGTTTTGCCAGCTCGAGGAATCTTTTTTGTTTATCATCCAGGGGTGAGCTTATTTCTCTCAGTAATAGCTCTATAACTTCGTCTATAACCGTAAGGGGAACCCTGAATTCGTGGGAGATATGCGAAACCAGCTCAGCTTTAATCTGCTCTAAGATCCTATCCTTTTGCTGCTGACGAACGGTTTCAATGGCCGCGGCGGCAAAATCCGCCAGCTTATTCAATAGCCCCAAATCGTCTATGGTAAAGATATCCTTGGAGGATTTGTTGTTTACATTAATTACCCCGATAG
>JBFZAB010000090.1:0-4601 GCA_041309285.1 Candidatus Omnitrophota bacterium | reverse complement strand
ATTATAATCACCGTAATCTAATTTAAAATCAATGTAATCAAGGGCTATTATAGCCCTATAATTTCAGCGCTGCCTTTACTTCTTCAAGCGTCTTTGACGCTGTTGCCTGAGCCTTAAATTTACCCTTTTCCAATATTTCATCAATTAATTTTTTATCCCTACTAATTTCTCTTCTTTTTTCCTGGATGGGTCGCAATGTTTCAACCAGGATTTCTCCCAGGCGAAGCTTATCCTCGCGGCATCCCAGCTCTGCCTTTGTACAGCGCTCCTCAACCTCTTTTGCAAGTTCCGGCTTAAAAGTATTATAATAGCTAAATATATTACACAGCGAAGGCCTTCCCGGAATGGTTTTTTTTATTCTCTGGGGATCGGTAAACATTGCTTCGGTTTTTTTAAGTATTTCCTCAGGGGAATCAGATAATGCAATATAGTTATTGAAACTTTTGCTCATTTTTCTTCCGTCTATGCCCAGGAGTTTCGGGAATTTGGTTAAAAGCGCCTGCGGCTCAACAAAAACTTCTTTTTTATACAGGCTGTGAAATCTTCTTACAAGCTCCCGCGCAAGTTCCAGGTGAGGCAATTGGTCTATACCCACGGGGACAAAAGACGTTTTATAAAGCAATATGTCCGCCGCCTGCAGAACCGGATATCCTAAAAATCCATATGTGGTAAGGTCTTTCTCTCTAAGTTCCTGAATTTGTTCTTTATAAGTCGGGCAACGCTCTAGCCATCCCAGAGGAGTAAGTGTTGAGAGAATCATGTGCAGCTCTAAATGTTCCTTGACTTCGGATTGTATAAAAATAGTGCTCTCCTCCGGTGATACACCACAGGCAAGCCAGTCAATCAGATTATCAATGGAATATTCTCTTATTTTCTCAGGATTAGCATACTCGCCCATCAAGGCATGCCAATCGGCAATCATAAAAAAACAATCGTATTCCTTTTGCAGATTAACCCAGTTAGCCAATGCCCCGACCAGGTGCCCCAGGTGCAGTTTTCCCGTAGGCCGCATTCCGCTCAGTATACGCTTCTTCATTATGCTTGTTCTGGTTAGTTGGTAAATGGTAATTGGTTAAATTTATTTATATAACAATTTAACCTTTTAACCAATTGGTGAAATCATTATAACGTCCTGGCTGTTTCCTCTATGTGATAAACTTCAATTAAATCACCGGGCTGAATCTGGGTAAAGTTGTCCACGCCTATACCACATTCAAATCCTTCTTCAACATCACGCGCATCGTCCTTTAGGCGCTTGAGAGAAGAAATTTTTCCTTTGTGCACAACTTCTTTGCCTCGCATCACGCGGCAAACTGCATTGCGCACAATCTTACCCTTGAGAACAAAGGAGCCCGCAATGGCGCCGACTTTGGAAACTTTAAACACCTGCCTTACTTCGGCACGCCCGAGAAAAACCTCTTCGCGTTTTGGCTCAAGCATGCCTTCAAGGGCCTTCTTTATTTCATCATAAATTTCATAGATTATCCTGTATATGCGTATTTCTATTCCCTCGGTTTTTGCGTGCGCCTTTGCGCGCTCATCGGCATCAACCTGAAAACCGAAGATAACGGCGTCAGAGGCAGAAGCAAGCATGACATCCGAATCAATTATTCCGCCTATGCCCTCATGCAATATCGTCAACTTTATCTGGTCCGAAGGAATCTTGCTTAAAACGGATTTTACTGCTTCCAGAGACCCCTGGAAATCCGCCTTAAGTATCAGGCGAAGCTCTTTTTCTTTACCCTGGATAATTCTTTCGTGAAGATTCTCCAGAGAAGTCTTTTTGGCCACTCCCAGCCCTTTTTCTTTTATAATGAGCTGTCTACCCTGCGTAATTTCTCTGGCAACTGTTTCATTTTCAACCACGTAAAATTTCTCGCCCGCCTCGGGTGAACCCGTAATACCTAAAACCTCAACCGGCGTTGAAGGTCCGGCAGTATGAACTCGTTTTCCCTTGTCACTAAACATGGCCTTAACCTTGCCGTAAAACTCGCCCGCCAGAATAAACTTACCCAACTTAAGCGTTCCGTTTTGAACAAGCAAAGAACATTGCGGCCCGCCACGTGAAATTTTACTTTCTAAAACCACACCCCTGGCAGGAGAACTCGGGTCAGCTTTTAGCTCAAGGAGCTCTGCCTCAAGAAGAATCATTTCAAGAAGAGAATCTACTCCCTCTTTCGTCTTCGCCGACACCGGAACAACAACAGTCTTTCCTCCCCAATCTTCAGGCGCAAGGTTTAATTCCTGCAATTGCCTCTTTATTTTGTCAATGTTTGCCTGGGGTTTATCTATTTTATTCATCGCAACAACTATCGGAACTCCTGCCGCACGCGCGTGATCAACTGCCTCGATTGTTTGCGGCATTATCCCGTCATCGGCTGCTACTACCAGTATAACTATGTCCGTGGCATTAGCTCCTCTGGCACGCATTGCCGTAAACGCCTCGTGTCCCGGAGTATCAAGAAAGGTTATTTGCTTACCGCGAAAAGATATTTCGTATGCTCCAATGTGCTGGGTAATGCCTCCCGCCTCTCTGTCGGTGATACTGCTTTTGTGTATGGCATCAAGAAGAGAAGTTTTACCGTGGTCAACATGACCCATAAGCGTAACTACGGGCGGACGCGGTTTCATCTTTAACAAATCGTGCGGCGCTGAATGAAGCTGGATTACTTTTTCTTCTTCGGTAGGTAATTTTTCAAATTCACAATCTATTTTTTCTCCGATTTTCTTCAGCGCATCTTCCGGCAGAATCTGATTTATATGTACAATTATTCCTTCTTTAAGAAGCATCTGTAATAGCTCCGAAGGCTTGAGCAACAGCTTCCCCGAAAGTTCTTTTGCGGAGATTGGTATTTTAATATGTACTATTTTCTTATCTTTTGCCGGGGGTTCTTTTGGCTTAGGGGAAACTTCTTTGTCTTCGGAAACCGGTGTCTTTTTGCCTTTTACCGCAACAGGAGACCCTTCCTTCGCTTTAGCCTTGGAAGGAACAGATGCCTTCTTAAGTTTGGCGGCAAAATCCTCCTTTATAAGACCGGCTACTTCATCGTTGAGAAGGCTCATATGGCTCTTCACACTGACCTTAAGCGCTTTGAGTTTGGCTAAAAGCTCTCCTGAAGAAATATTTAGCTCCTTGGCTAATTGATGGACTCTCGTACTCATATAAAAATACCTTCTTTCTGCGGTAAAATACCTTGCTTAAAACTTATTCTTTTTCCTCTTTGGATTCTTTCTCTTCTTTTTCTTTACTCTTTTCTTCTTTTTCTCCTTTAATTTTTTCTTTAGGTCTTGAAACAGAACTTTTATTCCTTCCTCCTAAATCCTTGGCGCCTTCGATGATTTTGGCAGCCAGCTTTTCTCCTACACCTTTTATTTCGGTTAATTCCTCCACGCTCGAAGAGGCTAATTTATTTAAATCCGTTAATCCCGCTTCTTCGAGAATCTTTAGTAGCTTAGGACCTACCCCCTTTATATCTTTAACCGTAGTTTTCTTCTGGGCTGCAAGTTGAATCTTGGTTCTAATATCAATATCCCAGCCTATTAATTTGCAGGCAAGGCGTACATTCTGCCCTTTCTTGCCTATGGCCAAGGAAAGCTGGTCTTCATTAACGATTACCTGTATCTTCCTGGCCTCCTTATCAGCGCTTACCTCCTCAAGTTCAGCAGGAGCAAGGGCTCCCTTGACAAGCTCTTCCAAATTCTCGCTCCAGCGGACGATATCAATTTTTTCGCCGAATAGTTCCTTGACTACATTTTTTACTCTCGCGCCTTTAACTCCTACACACGCCCCTACGGGATCTATTTTCTCTTCGGAAGAATAAACGGCAATCTTTGTTCGTTCCCCGGCCTCGCGTGCGACAGATTTAATCTCAACGATCTTTTCGTATATCTCGGGCACTTCGTTCTCAAACAGCTTCTTTACAAAATCGGGATGTACGCGGGAAAGCACCACCTGAGCCCCCTGACTGGACCGCCTCACGTCGATACACAAGGCCTTTACCCTGTCACCCTGTTTAAACTCTTCTCTCCTTGATTGTTCCTGGCGCAAAATAATACCTTCGGCCTTACCTAGGTCAATAACCATTATCCCCTTATCCATGCGATGCACAAGGCCGTTAATAAGCTCTCCTTTTCTGGCATCAAATTCGTCAAACACAATGCCGCGCTCTGCCTCGCGTATTTTCTGAATAATTACCTGCTTTGCGGTCTGGGCAGCAATGCGCCCAAAAGGGGCAGAATCTATTTCCTTATCTTCAAGGAAGAACTTGAATTTTCCGGTCTCGGTATCCAGCTGGGCAATCAATTTGTCTTCTTTCTTAAGGTGCATGGCTTTGCGCGTGGCAGAGACAAGTGCCGCCTCTACCGCCTGGATAAGTGTCTCGCGCTTAATGCCCTTTTCTTTTTCCAGAGAACCGAGTGCTAACATTATATCGTCGTTCATATCAACCTCCGATGAGCCCCGAAGTTACGTTGGAGCGAATTGAATTTACTTAAATCCGCCAAAATTTTATAGCGGAGGGTTAAAATACTAAAATTCTCTTTTACCTTTCTGTATTAAATCAAGAGGTATATCTATAAAAACACCTTCCTCGGTTTTAAGC
>JBFZAB010000089.1:0-12218 GCA_041309285.1 Candidatus Omnitrophota bacterium | reverse complement strand
GATCCCGAGCTCGGTAAGAGGCTGCGCGAGGTATGTCTTGAATTGATCGGTAAAAAATTGGTTGTGGGTATGCAGGATATGGGGGCGGCGGGACTAACATGCTCTTCCTGCGAGACGGCTACGCGCAGCGGTACAGGTATTGAAATAGATGTAACGCTTATTCCCCAGAGAGAAAAAGAGATGACGCCTTATGAAATTCTTTTATCGGAGTCCCAGGAGAGGATGCTTGCTATCCTGAAAAAAGGTTCCGAGAAAAAAGCGCTCGGTATATTAAAAAAATGGAATATTAATGCCGTAAAAATAGGGAGAGTAACCGATGACGGTATTATGCGCGTCAAGGAAAACGGCGTTACGGTGTGCGAAGTTCCCGCGGAGTTCCTGACGAAACAGGCGCCGCTCTATGACAGAGAAATCAAGGAGCCCGCTTATTTAAAGGAGGCACAGAACCTGTCTCTTAATTCTTTAAATGAACCGGGTGATTATAACAAGGTGCTTCTTAAGCTTCTCGATGTTCCAACTATTGCCAGCAAAGAATCCGCTTATAAACAGTTTACGTTTACAACTAAGGGCGAAGTGGTGTCCGGGGCAGGTTCGGATGCCGCGATTATTAAGGTCAAGGGAACGAAAAAGGCGCTGGCCATAAGCGTTGATTGTAACGGCCGGTTCTGTTATCTAAATCCCTATAACGGGGCCATGATGGCCGTAGCGGAAGCAGCGAGAAATGTGGTGTGCGCAGGCGGAAAGCCGCTGGCCATTACTGACGGACTCAATTTCGGAAATCCCATGAAACCCGAGAACTACTGGCAGTTTCATAAGTGTATAGAAGGACTTTCCGACGCCTGTAAGGCTCTGGAGACCCCGGTTATCAGCGGTAATGTGAGTTTCTATAATGAAAATCCCAAAGGTGCGATTGACCCCACTCCCATGGTAGGTATAGTCGGGTTAATTGAAAATATAAAAAGATGCGTCACACAAAATTTCAAAAACGAGGGGGATGTAATTGTTCTCCTGGGAGATAATAACCCCGGGCTCGGAGGCAGCGAATACCTATACCACTTGCATAATATGAAAAAGGGAAATCCCCAAATTGATTTAAAGAAGGAAAAATCCCTTCAGGAAGCATGCCTTGAAATGATAAAGGCGGGGATTATTAATAGCGCCCATGACTGTTCGGAAGGCGGATTGGCGGTATGCTTGACAGAGTCGTGTATTACCGATTCCGGACGCATGAAGGGGGCTATTTTAGAACTTGGAGAATTGAAGAAGCGCGATATGCGACTGGACGATATTTTATTCGGTGAGGCTCCTTCCAGAATAGTTGTATCCTTAAAAAGTTCCAATCTGCGTAGGCTGGAAAAAATAGCCGAAAAGCACGCGATTTCCTGCTGCAAGTTAGGAAAGGTCGGAGGAAAAAATCTTACTGTTAAGAGTGATAACCTCGAAGTAATAAATCTTTCCCTGGGAGAACTAAGCAACGCCTGGAGAAATGCTATTCCGAAGAGAATGGATAGCGGTAGTTAATCAAGTAAACCGGAAAACCCTCCGTGACGAAAATTGTCACGGAGGGTTTTTTATTTATAATAAGTGTAAAAAATACTTGCATTCAGGTATTATGGTAGTAGAATATACCAATATAATTTAGAATGCCTCGAACCAAGAATAATTATAAAAAAGTAAAAATAAGGCAAAGTTATGTACGAAACTTTTCTATATCATCCGCAAAAAGGATTTAACTTTGAACAGCTTAGCCCTTCCCGGATGCGCGAGGAGCTAAGCGGTGATTCCGGGCTTCTCTGGGTGGATATTAAAGATATAGACGATCAGGATATTGATATTCTCTCCGGAATTTTTAATCTCCATCCTCTTACCATCGAGGATTTTATAATGGCCAACGCAAGGCCGAAGCTGGAGAATTTTAAAGACTATATTTTCTTGATTATGTTCTCAATGGAGTCCAGCGAGAAGGGAAAAGGAAAGATTAAAACCGGAGAAGTAGATTTTTGTCTGGGTAAAAATTTTCTCATTACCGCCCACAACGATGCCATAGTGAGTCTTACCGTAACCAAAGACCGGATAAGAAAACAATCCCCGATTATCAAAGATGGGGCCGATTTCCTGCTCTATTCCATTATGGATTCCCTTGTTGACAGTTATTTCCCGATTATAACCGAATTTGATGATATGGTCGATGAGATGAGCGACGAGTTATTTCGCAATCCTACAAGCGATACGTTGAGAAAAATATATTTACTAAAGAACGAAATTATGTATCTTCGCCGGACCATAGGTCCCCAGGCAGATATTATAAGTATTATTACCCGCGGGGATTTTCCCTGTGTCTCGGCGGCAAAAACGGCTTATTTCAGGAACGTATACGATAACCTGGTAAGGCTCAATGATATTGTCGGAACCTCACGCGACGTCGTTACGGGAGCAATGGAGGCGTATGTTTCCATTGTCTCCAACAGGCTTAATGAAGTAATGAAGACCTTGACAGTTATTGCTACCATCATGATGCCCCTGACCCTCATCGCCAGCATTTATGGAATGAATTTTAAGTATATGCCCGAGATTTCCAGCAGATTTGGCTATCCCGGGGTAATTGCCGTTATGTTCCTGATTACGATATGGATGCTTTATTATTTCAAGCGGAAAAAATGGCTTTAATTTTTCGTTATAAAAAGAATCTTCTTATTCTAAGTGTAAATAATTATTGGAAAGGAGCAATATGGAGACCCTTGAACCTATTTTAAGAGAACACTCATTCTTTAAAGGCCTGCCGGAAAAATATATTGATTTTATTGTTGGCTGTACTACTCACGTGGTGTTTAAGGCAGGTGAGAATATCCTCAAGGAAGGGGAATCGGCGGACAAGTTTTATCTTATCCGCAGCGGGAAGATAGCCATATGCATAGAAGAGCCCCGCGAGATTACCATACAGACTATTCATGAAGGAGATATTCTTGGGTGGTCATGGCTTATCCCGCCTTACCGCTATCGCTTCAGCGCCAAGACAATAGAGAACACGCGGGCCCTAGCCTTAGACGGAAAGTGCCTGAGGGAAAAATGCGAGAAAAATTCTGACCTGGGATATGAGTTGATGAAAAGGCTGGTCAATGTTTTCGCTGAGCGCCTGGAGGCAACGAGGCTACAGCTCTTGGATGTTTATAATACGAATGTAGAGTGATAAATAAAAGAGAGATTTTTATAAAGAAGAAAACAAGATCAAAAGAATATTTGAGCAATATTTATTAGCTCTTAAATAATCTTCTAATTTTTTGCGAATCACGAAAAGTTCTAACTCGTCTAAGATAAATAATCTCAAACCTTTTGCGGCGAAATCAATCGTGGAAGGCTTTTATTCGGGGTGTCCTGATGGGTTAGTTCTTTTCTTTTGTAATGTTTTTCAAATAAATTTTATAGTTTTAGAAAAGACTCTTGCCATTGTAAATAAGAAATGTTACAATACACCCCGTTTTTTAACTCTATCTGCCATATCAACAAGTAAGGCAAGAAAGACGATGAAAAGAATCCATAACTTCACGATTAAATCCTTTGGGTGTAGAAGTAAAATTCCCGCCTTAAAATCGCTCCACTTTGCGATATCAGTTATAACAATTCTAGCGGCTTTATCGATATCCTCCGGTGCAGCAGCTGTCACATGCCCCTCCGCATTTAATATTTTTAGCGCTGCCGAGCGAGGAACATTCAATATTGGTCTTGCTCTCGGCAGTGTGTTGCCTTCATTTGACGAAGAACTCGGGAAGGATGTCCTAAGGTTCGATTATTGGGCATCCCCGGGTACCATGGTGGGTATTTGGACAAAAGGTTATCCTGCCGCCGTAAAAGCAGATGTAGTGAATGCAGTCAAAATCGGGGTCAAGGTGTCTGATCCGGAGCAGCTCCAACGGATATCCGCGAGATTGGAATTTAAGGGAACAAGGTCTATGCAGAAAATTCCACTTAATCTTAAACTTGGCTGGAACTGTATAAAGGACGAAATCAGCTGGAATAAAATAGGAGAGCTTAAGGAAGTTGTTTTTGTAGTCAGTCCGCTGATAGATAGTCCAGTCGGCGACAATCCCATGTGGTTTAATCCCGCGGAATCCGGCCCATCGGATAGCGAGCAACGCATAGAAGGCAGATTGTATTTCGACCTTGATTTCTATAAACTTCCGTTTCTACAAAAAAATTTAATTTTTGTAAAATTTGGCTTGGTTTTTGTTGTTAGTTTACTCACTTTATTAATAACTGCTTTTTTCGGCAGGTTGTTTCTCCGACGCGATTCTTCCGGCCAGCCCAAGAAAAGAGATAAGCAAGATTTAAGCTATGGTTCTTCTAAAATTTCTATCATATCAAGGCTTAAGTTAGATTTGTTCTACGGTATAACGGCAGTATTAATTGCCGGATGTACATACTACATTTACTTTATTGGTGCGGTAAGATGCCTGGACGTAGGTTTAACCTTCGGTTTTCTGGTTGTGGGATTAATCGGTGCCCTAATTGCGGAATTATTTAAGTTTATACTTATACGTAAACATCTTACGCCTATTCAGGTTTTTGGTAATGTTTTAGCGACGGGACTGCTTGTAGCTTCTTCAAGCGGCATGGGAGTCCTAGAGGCCCCTTCTACCTGGACCCAGGTTTTAATGTTGAACAAAATTATAGCAGTCGCGACCTTCCTTGTTTATCAGGTCTCGAATGCCCGTTCATTTGCTTTCTCTGCCAAGCATTTGAAAGCCGCTACCGCAGCGTTAATAGTTTGTGCGCCGTATATTCTTTCCTGGCTCCTGCTATTGCAAAATGTAACTATTCTTCAGGCACTTGCAGGTACTATAACCGCGGGATTACTTGCCGCCTGGCCGGCAGTCCTTGAGTTTATAGGCCGGGTCATTGTCGTATTTGGTTTCAATGAAGCTATAACAAATGGAACTAGCCTTGTAATCAGAGGTAAAGTGCTTAAGACGCTTAAGGCACATATATTTATCCTGCTCATTTCCTTAGGTGTTGTTATAGCTCCGTTGATTGCTAATCTGGGTTCAACCTCAGCCGTCGCCTCATTCCCTGTGGCAATCAGAACTATTATTGTCGTTTTAACAACTATGTTTTCATTTGGAGGACTATGGGGAGAAATTTATCTTATTACAGGAATAGCTTTGGATGCCGGTAAGCGTATAGAACCATCGAAAGAGACTATCTCCAAACATGTTGTCATGGGCATAAGAAAGGGTATGGCATACAGCGGTATATTTATGCTGGCCCTCCATGTATTGTACGTATTGATTAGGTCATCTCTGCTTCAGGCATTAACGAACAGTTGGCCCGTAATCTTGGGAATTTTGTCCGGGGCGTTGGTTTTCCCGTTATTCGAGACCATTATTGAGACCTTTGACGGTAGCCTTCCGTTTTCTCAAAGAGTCAGGCATAATTACCGCGATAGAGTTATGTATGCAAGAGGCGCGGTTAGCGGTTTCGGCTTTGCCTATGCAATGACTCGCGGCTTTATTAACTGGCAGATGCCTAATCGTATTGTATTCGGAATTGTCATTGGTCTGGTTGCCTCCGGCGGCGTAAGTGTTTTAAGGGATGCCGTACATTCTTTTAAAAATCAGGGGCGTATTCAATCGTGGAAATTATATCTTGTTGATTCGTTACTCGGTGCTTTTGTGGGAGCCGCCCTGGCATTTTACCTTGATGCATTGCAAGTTCCGGTGGTTATTGAGAAATTTAAACTTTATACCAGCGCGGGCTTTTCTCCGAGAGAATACATAACTTACCCCTTAGTTAATAAATGGGGCCGTATCGATTTGGGCAATTATACCGGCGGGGCTAAATTACTCTTCACCGAGTCTTTAGCCGGGGTCATTAACTGGTCTATTGCCGCATGGCTATTTGCCATAAACAAGGTGTTTATGCAGGCGTTCTTTGAAAAACACTTGGTCCCTATCAGGTTTTTCTTTTCGAAAGCGGGATTAGCGCAGTTGATTGAGCATATGATATACGTATTACGTTGGGGATTATGGATGTCCCCGATAATATTTACGTTTTTACGTATGATGCCTGATCCGAGTTGGTATAATCAGGATGGAGGAATTCGTACGCTTTTTGCCATTTACCATAATGCGACGATGTCTCCGGAGACATTCCGGGCCTGGAGCCTCAACATTTTTGTCTATATCCTGGCATTTGATTTTTTCCGTGTCCTTATCTGGATGGACCACATGGGCCTGCGAGTTGCAACATTAGTTAACCTAAGTTTTATCGGATTAGATAGGCTTGATGAGCGAGTCGCGCGTTTCATCGGCCCAGCGGCAGCACAGCGGTATATTCCGGAAGCCGTTAAGCGGTTTGTAACATGGGGTCCTTTGCTCATACCTTTCTATCTGCCCCGGGGAGCAGACTGGGATTACGCCTGGAATACATCAGAGGCTATTCAGAATGCCGCAGGCAGAAGCGGAATAATTTCTACTTTGAATTCTTTTACTTTATCGGAGAAGTTTATAGTAGTTGGTTTGGCAATTCTGGCCTGCACAACAGTTTCTTTTATCGTCCGATCCTTACGATATCGTACTCGCGCACGGCGCATAAAGACCTACCGGCTGGGCGAGAGAGGATATAGAGTTTTTCTTAAAGAAAACGGCGAAATATACAGCGAAGTTGACCATAAGAAAAGCGAAGTTTTTCCTAAGGAATACGATATCAGCCGGCGCTCTTACGATATTATAGACCCTAGCGGAAGAGTGCTTTTCTTAGTGGATACGGACCGCGTTTCCGGAGACAAAAAACGCTTTTGGCCCGTTGTAGGTAATTTCCCGCAAGATAGATTTGAAGCTTCTCATGTTGAATTGAGTAACGATTCTTTCAAGGTGGTTAATTGCTCTCATGGCATCAGGACAACGATTAATATCTGTTTGCCCGATCAGGATAGTACGGCGGAACTTTGGCAGATTACCGTGGATAATCTGACAGATAAATCGCGCCGGTTAAAGATTGTCCCCTACCTCGAATGGGTGCTTAACGGCGGCCTTCATGATAGATTCCATACGCAGTATGCCCGATTATTTCCCGAAATGGAATATGTGAGTTCCGCCAATACCTTATTGTCTTGGCATAGAACTACAAAATCTGTTGGCATTCTGGCAACTGATGTTTCTCCTGAGGGAATTCTTTTTTCGCGCATGGATTTTATCGGGCGTGCCCAGAGTATTTGGAAACCGCGGGTACTGGATACACTGGACTTTATGTCTGTTCGAGATACCGCTCCGTATCCGACATTTGACCCTATTGGCGCATTTATGGTAGATGTCCAGATAGACCAAAAAGCTTCCAAAACTATTTCTCTCATGATTGGGTATGCCAAAAATAAGAAAGATGCTTTTGAATTGGTTAATAAACACCTGAAAATACAAACAGCTAAGCCAGCACACTCAGAGGAGAGAAAAAAAAGTACCTTGTTAATCGGTCACGGCGAGATTTTACCCGAAACGCCGCAGCCCTATACTGAGTATATAGATAACGGTAGCAAGCTGCTTATTCATACGCCTTACACGCCGCGGCCCTATGATCATGCTATGTCGAATCCCGTGCATTCAGTTATGGTGACTAATCGCGGTCTTCATACGTCTTGCAACGGTAATTCCCAACAGAACCGTCTTACTCCGGATTGTCCCGATATGGTTACAAAAGAAATTCCGTCGGAAGCAATCTATTTGTATGATCCGGATAATAAAGAGTGGTACAGTCCTACATATCACCCTCTGAATAAAGGTAGCGCTAAGAATGAATCAGAATTCGGGGTTGACGGAACTGCCGTGTTTCGCATGAAGGATGGTCGCATCTCTACCGAGCTGACTGTATTTGTACCACCGGATGATCCGCTGGGCGTATATCTTCTGAAGATAAGGAATAATTCTGATCGCTCAATTCGGATGCGGATTGCTCCTTATTTTCAGATGGTGTTGGAATTTCAACCTGAAAGGTCAGGTTCGCTGCAGATATATCATGATAAAACATCGGGTGCATTATTTTTTAGGAACCCGCGCAACATGTTCCGTGTCGGTTGGGCTTTTGCCTCTATGTCAATAACGGCTCAACTTACAGAGACAAGGCGGGGAAGGTTTTTTGGCACGGGTCGCTCAGCTACGCATCCTTTTATGGCTGAAAAAGGCAAACCGGATATTACTCAGCTTAGTGACGACAGACAGGTAGCAGCTTTCCTGGGAACCATAAATATTCCTGCGCAAGGCGAAGAGACGGTAGCAATTATTTTGGGGCAGACTGATAACAAAAAACATGCCGCCGCCCTCGTTCAAAAATATAAGGATATAGATACTGTAAGGAAGAGCCTCAAAAATACAAAAAAATGGTGGTTTAATTTTATGGAAACAGTAAAAGTTAAGACCAATCAACCGGAGTTTGACCGGTCTCAGAATTGGCTTAAATACCAGACTCTTGCGGAGCGCATCTGGGCGCGGCGCGGATTCTATCAAACCAGCGGCGCATTTGGATTCCGTGATCAACTTCAAGATTCCGTGAATCTCATCTGGGCTGATCCGAGCCTGGCGCGAAAGCAAATTATTTTACATGCTTCACACCAGTTTATCGAGGGTGATGTATTTCACTGGTTCTTTACGTTATCTGACGGAAGAACGGCATTTTCCTGCCGGTCACATGCTTCGGATAATCCATTGTGGCTGGCGTGGGCTGTAGTTGAGTATACCAAGGCAACCGGAGATCAATCAATATTGGATGAAGTGACCTCGTATGTTGTCTCCGAATTTCCCTTTGAGCCGCTTCCTAAAAATAAGGGAGGCTGGGGCCATCTTTATCACAGATCAACCCGGGCGGACTCGGTGTATAAACACTGCCTGAGATCGATTGACCTCGTATTGGATAAACGAATGGGAAGAAGAGGCCTGCCGCTGATCCAGACGGGTGATTGGAACGATGGATTAGATGAGATAGGAAGTGAAGGAAAAGGCGAAAGTGTATGGGTTGGTTTTTTTCTATATTATATTCTTAAAGATATGGTTGATATAATAGGGGCAAAGGAGGGTTCAAAGCGTAAGGAACATTATTACAAAAGGATGGAGGAACTTAAAGAGGCACTCGAAAAAACTTGGAGGGGAGATAGATATTTACGCGCCATTCACGATGACGGGACCGAAATAGGAATCAAAGATAGCGGTATATGGGAAATCGATGCCTTAACGGCTTCCTGGGCCGTCAAGGCCGGTATAAATCATGAACGAGGGCTGATACTGTTTAACACAGCCTTGAATATTCTCGAAAGGGATAACGTTGTATTACTTGGTTGGCCAGCATTGCGCGAAGATACTACGCCATATCTTGGCAGAAGCAGTAAATATCCCCCGGGGGTTCGCGAAAACGGTATGTATTGTCACGGAGTCCAATGGTTAATCAGGGCTTCAAGAATATTGGCAGAGCGGTTTGAGGAACAGAAAGATCATAAAAAAGCGAACGAATATGCGGAAACCGCCTACAGGCTTTGGTTAAAGATTTCTCCAATTTCTCATGTAACAGGAGAGCAAATTGAAATATATGGCGGGCAGCCGAATAAACAGGCGGCGGATATTCTGACTACTTTTGACCCGGGACGAATGATTTGGAGTGGTTACACCGGAGCGGCAGGTTGGATGTTCCGTCAATCGTTGGAAGGCGTGATCGGGGCGTCTTTAATTAATAACAAACTTATTTTACCCGATGACATTGATAAACCAAGAGGTAAACTAAAAGTAGACCATGTACACAGGGATATTAGTAAAGATAAGCTTAATTCAATCCAAACACCCTGATATATCATAAAGTTTATCGGATACGTCGATCATTGATTTAAAATTAACAGCTTAATCCGTTCCCAAAATCCACGGTGCTTATGACCTTCCTTTATGAGGAATAAGGCAAAGTCTGTCCCTTCGGTTCCGTTATGGCCGCAAGGAAAAAAGGTTGTATATGCCTGTTTTGGCGGGTTTAATAGCTTTTGTCAGTGAATACTTAGATTCCGGCTTAGGCATGGGCTACGGAACTGCTTTGGCGCCCGTGCTTATTATGCTGGGTTATCCTCCCCTGGAAGTCGTCCCGGCTATTCTGGTGTCCCAACTTGTTACGGACATAGCTGCCTGCATATCTCATCAGAGTTTACGCAATGTCAATTTAAGAATTAATTCCCCCGATTTTAGGATAGCCTTTGTCCTCGGTATAATAAGTTCGGTAGGCGTAATAATATCGGTGACCCTTGCCTTAAAAATTCCCGGATGGTTGTTAAAGCTTTATATAGGAATGCTTGTTTTTTGTATGGGACTATTTATCCTTGTTACCATAAACAAACCGATGCGGTTTTCCTGGCGCAAAATAATAGGCATAAGCTTTCTGGCTGCTTTTAACAAAGGGATATCGGGCGGCGGGTATGGTCCCCTGGTAATGGGAGGACAGATGCTTTCCGGAGTGTGTGCAAAAAATGCCGTGGGTATTACGGCTTTCGCGGAAGCGGTTACATGTTTGGTCGGTTTTCTTATTTATTTAGTTCTGGGGAAAAGCATAGACTGGAAACTTACAGGCTTGTTGGTTGTCTTTGCCACAGGAGCTGTTCCGATTGCCGCATTGACCGTAAGAAATATTAACTCCCACAGGCTCAAGAAGTACGTAGGAGTTTTTATAACTCTTTTGGGAATACTTACTCTCTTATCCCGAAATTAGGAGATGAGACCATCAAATTTTGGGATAAGTTCAGGGTAAAAAGAAATATCATGAAAAATAAATTTGACATAAAAAGCATCAAAGGGCTTTCGGAAGAAGAGGCGGGGCTGAGGCTTAAAAAGGAAGGATATAACGAACTTCCGTCTCAGAAGAAAAAAAGTATATTTACGATATTCTTCAGCGTTATGCGCGAGCCCATGCTGCTTCTTCTTGTCGGCAGCGGAGTTGTCTACCTTTTTCTCGGGGAGAAAACCGATGCCATGATGCTGCTTTCATTTGTATTTGTGGTTATAGGGATTACCTTTTATCAGGAGCGAAAGACTGATAGAGCGCTTGAGGCGTTATGCGAACTTTCCAGCCCGCGTGCCCAGGTCATTCGCGGAGGAGAAAAAAGGAGGGTTGCCGGGCGTGAGGTTGTTTGCGAGGATATTATTGTTATTCAGGAGGGAGATCGTGTTCCCGCGGATGCGGTAGTTTTAACATGCTCTAATCTGTCGGTTGATGAATCGCTTCTGACCGGGGAAGCAGTTCCGGTGCGCAAATCCGAATGGGATGGGAATGAAAAAATAAAGAGCCCCGGCGGGGATGATCTACCGTTTATTTATTCTGGAACGCTTGTTGTCCATGGCCGCGGAGTGGCAAAGGTTATTTCAACGGGTGCACGCACGGAAATGGGAAAAATTGGCAAAGCGCTGGAGAGGATTCACGAGGAAGAAACATTGCTGCAGAAGGAAATGAAAAAGATTGTGCGCAATTTTTTTATTGCCGGAGCTGTGTTTTGTCTGCTCGTTGTAATTGTCTATGGAATTAGCCGGGGGAGCTGGCTTGGCGGAGTTCTTTCCGGGTTAACTTTAGGTATGGCAATGTTGCCGGAGGAATTTCCGGTCGTTTTAATTATTTTTCTCACCTTGGGGGCATGGCGTATTTCTAAAAGTCAGGTATTAACCAGGCGTACCCATGCGATAGAAACGTTGGGGGCGGCGACCGTTCTATGTACCGATAAAACAGGGACGATTACCTCAAATACCATGTGCCTTGTTACACTCTGTACCAAAGGCAGGTATTACGAAATTGATGCAAAGGAGTCCCGGGCTTTGCCTGAAGCGGTTCATGACCTTCTTGAATACAGCATCTTAGCCAGTCAGAAAGACCCTTTTGATCCTATAGAAAAAGAAGTGAAAAGGATAGGAGAGCTTTACCTTGCGTCTACCGAGCATATTCATCATAACTGGAACATAGTGTGCGAGTACCCTCTGTCTAAACAGTTGCTTGCGCTTTCTCACGTATGGGAATCTCCGGATAGAAGCAGTTATATAATTTCCGCCAAAGGCTCTCCGGAGGCAATATCAGATTTATGCCATTTTAATGATACAGAGAACCGGGAATTAATGAAGTCGATAGAAGAGATGGCTTCCCGGGGCCTGCGGGTTTTGGGTGTGGCCCGTGCTTCATTTAAAAAAACGGACCTTCCTGCCTTGCAGCATGATTTTATATTTAATTTT
>JBFZAB010000088.1:0-5605 GCA_041309285.1 Candidatus Omnitrophota bacterium | reverse complement strand
CGAGAGCCTTATTTACCACGTCAAAAGTTATCTCGCCCTTTGCCTTAACCTGGGCATAATCCCTTACCCTGCGCAGAAGCCTGTTTGCAACTCTCGGTGTACCGCGTGAACGACGGGCGATTTCTGCTGCCCCTTTATTATCAATGGATATATCCAGAATTTTTGCGGAACGGCTTATTACTTCAACAAGCTCTTCCTCGCTGTAAAAGTCCAGGTGATGGAATATCCCGAATCTTCCTCTTAAAGGCGCGCTTAATAACCCCGCCCGGGTAGTTGCCCCGATCAGGGTAAAGGGTTTTAAGTTAAATTTTATGGTTTTAGCATACGGGCCTTTATCCAAGACAAAATCAATCTGATAATTTTCCATCGAAGGGTATAAGAATTCTTCGACGACTTTTGAGAGGCGGTGTATTTCGTCAATAAAGAAAATGTCTCCCGCCCCAAGATTTGTAAGAATGCCGATTAAATCTCCCGCACGTTCTATGGCCGGTCCGGAAGTGCTGGTGATTTTTGCCCCCATCTCATTGGCAATAATATGGGCAAGCGAGGTTTTTCCCAGGCCTTGAGGCCCGCTTAAAAGTATGTGTTCCAGAGGCTCTTTCCTTTTAAGCGCCGCTGAGATGGAAATCTTAAGGCTCTCCGCTACTTTCTTCTGCCCTACGAATTCGCTAAGTAACCTGGGCCTTAAGGAGAGATTGAGTATTACATCCTCTTCGTTCTCCTGCTCGCACCGCAACGAAGCCGGGGGCAGAATTATTTTTTCTCTTTCTTCTTTCATCTTTAATGAGTACATCAGTTACGGAGCAATAGCGACGTAACTGATAGGTGCGAATTAAACCCAGCCCTAATTTTCTACTTATGTATTACATCTTGAGAAATTAGTGCTGGGTAAATTCATTCAACAGACTTATGTTTCCACCAAAAATATTGGCGGGACCTCGCCAAATTAAATTTGGCGGGCACTACATTCTATAAATCCGGGTTTCATTTATTTTGAAATACGCTGACGGTATGCTTCGTTAAGAAGCTCTTCCGTTGTTTTTATCCCCGGGTTGCGCAATAAAGCCTGCTGAATCATCTTTTCTGCCTCATGTCTTTTGTATTGAAGCTGAGACAGAACCTGGAGGGCTTCTTCTCTGATGTTCTCCTTAGACGGTTCCTCCCTTAAAGAGCCGTCATCCTGAATAAGCCCGTATTTGCCAATTTTCCCCTGGAGCTTGGCAATAATTTCTTTTGCACGCTGACTGCCTATGCCGGGAAGAGAACTTAAAACACCCACATCTCCTTCGTCAATTGCCCTGGCAATTTTAGAAATAGGCATATTCAACGCTTTTACCGCTGTCTTGGGGCCCACACCGGAAACGCTGATAAAGCGCTCAAAGAACTCTTTTTCAATTTCGTTTAAGAAACCTATCAGAACGGGAGTGCTCCGGCTGGGCTCAACCTGATGATAATGGAAAGTAAAGAGGGACAATACCTCGTCCTGTTTGTATTTCTTTTCAATGTTGTGCATCACGGTAGGGGGAATAAGGACTTCGTAGCATATGCCGTGGATATCTATGGTAAGACAGTTTTCCTTCTTTTGCTTAACTTTTCCTTCGATACGCGAAATCATCTTTTAGACCCGGCCTTATTCGCTATTATACGTTTCCTAAAAGGGCTGCCTGCTTCTATGCGCATATAGCCCAGCGCCAGGGCAAGCGCATCGGTAATGTCGTTGGATTCGGGCAGTTTGGGCAGATTAAGAAAATGCTGCACCATCCTGGCTACTTGTTCCTTTGTTACGTTGCCCCGCCCCAAAAGCGCCTTCCTAATGCGCAGAGGCGAATAACCCACAAGCTGAATATTGCTTTCTTGGGCTGCCAGCGAAATAACCCCCCGGGCATGACCCATTAATATCGCAGTACGCGGATAATCGTAATTCGAATAAAGCTCCTCCAGAACCAGAACGCTAGGCCCGAATTCTTCGATAATTTCTTTTATGCTTTTATGAATGCGGAATAACTTCTGGGCTAGGGTAAAGCTCGGCTTGGTCCTGATTAAACCGGCCTCGATAAGTTTGGGTGTATTAATTTCATTAAACTCCACCAAACCGTATCCGGTAATATTGAGTCCCGGATCTATTCCCAATACGCGCATATTACTGGTATTTATCTTTTTACTCCCCGGATATTTCTTTTATAATATCGTCGGGAATATCGAAGTTAGCATAGACGTTTTGCACGTCATCGAGATCTTCTAACTCTGCAACGAGGGAAATAGCGGTTTTGGCATCATTTCCGGTAAGTTTAATCGTATTCGACGGTATCATGGTAACCTCAGCAGACACACATTTCACTGAGGCATCGGTAAGGGCCTTTTTTACTTTCTCAAAATCCTGAACGGTAGTGGTTATCTCGTAGTTTTCTTCCTGCGTAGACATATCTTCTGCCCCTGACTCAAGAACCAAATTCATTAATTTATCTTCGTCTATCGTCTTTTTATCCACTACGATAAAACCTTTTTTATGGAACATCCAGCTCACACTTCCGGCACCGGCAAAACTTCCGCCTCTCCTGGAAAAAATCGTCCTTATGTCCGCAGTGGTGCGGTTTTTGTTATCGGTCAGGCCTTCAACAATAATCGCTGCTCCTCCCGGACCGTAACCTTCAATGGTCATCTCTTCGTAACTTACCCCGGGAAGTTCTCCGGTCCCGCGCTTGATTGCGCGCTCTACATTATCCGAAGGCATATTTGCTTCGCGTGCCTTGGCTAAAAATGTGCGCAACTTATTATTGTTGTCCGGATTCCCTCCTCCCACTCTTGCCGCCGAGGTAATTTCTTTTGCCAGATTGGAAAATATCTTTCCCCTCTGAGCATCGGCTACACCCTTTTTACCCTTTATGCTTGACCACTTATTATGACCTGACATATGTTTTCCCTTTCGTAAACTTAAGTTAATTAGTTAAACGGCTAAAAAGGCCCAATTCGCTCAAACGACCCTTACCAACCTCGAGCCTTAAAGCCTTCTTGCATTTGCTATTATATAACTATAGAAAGAAAATTGCAAAGATAAAACTTTTATAAGTTTTGAATTTCGACCAAATAAAAACTCTGTGATTTTGCGGTTTTTGCGGTAATTTTGCGTTTTTGCGGCTTGCCCCGAGCGACTTGTGGTGAGCGAAGTCGAACTAAGTCGAGGGGTGTTATTCTTCCTTATTCTCCCTCGGTTTTGCCTGGGCAATGATGCGCTCGGCAACTTTGGCAGGAACCTGATCATAATGGGAAAATTTCATAGTGTAAAATCCTCGGCCCTGGGTCATGGAACGCAACTCTGTGGCATAACGAAACATCTCAGCCAGAGGAATCTGGACCTTAATAATTTCGTTTTTGCCTTTTACGTCCACGCCCTGAATTCTGCCGCGGCGGGAGTTAAGGTTACCGCTGATTTGGCCCATGTATTCCTCGGGAACAGAAACTTCAACATCCATAATCGGCTCAAGCAGCACGGGAGAAGCCTCAGGCACCCCTTTTCTCAAAGCCATGGAACCGGCAATCTGGAATGCCATATCGGAAGAGTCTACCGTGTGGTAAGAACCGTCATAAATAATCACCCTCATATCTACTAACGGATATCCCGCAAGTATCCCCTCGGACATTACCTGAATTACGCCTTTCTCGACGGCAGGGACATACTGACGCGGAACCGAACCGCCGAAAATCTCATTCACAAATTCAAACCCGCCGCCTTTAGGCAGAGGTTCCAACCTCAACCAGCAATCTCCGTACTGGCCGCGGCCTCCTGATTGTTTCTTATACCTTCCCTGAACCTGCACCTTTTTCGTAATGGTTTCTTTATACGGGACTTTCGGCGTACCTATTTCCACCTCTACTCCAAACCTTTCCTTAAGCCGGCTTACCATAATCTCGAGGTGCAAATCTCCCATACCCGAGATGATTGATTCCTTGGTTTGAGGGTCATGGCTTACTTTAAAGGTAAGGTCTTCTCCGGCTAATTTCGAAAGCCCTGCAGAAATCTTTTCTTCGTCCGCGCGCGACTTAGGCTTAACCGAAAAAGATATCGAGGCCTCGGGAAAAACAACCGGGTCATAAATAAAGAAGTTCTTTTCTTCGCCTAATGAATCGGAGGTAAAAGTATCTTTGAGCTTTGTTACCGCACCAATCATACCGGTAACAACCTTAGGCACTGCTATCTGTTCCTTCCCCTGAAGGATATGAAGAGAACCTACTCTCTCTTTTACTTTATGGGTGGCATTGAAAAATCCGGTATTGGCATTCAGGCTTCCGGAAAATACGCGGAATAGATTAAGCTGGCCTACATAGGGATCGATTATGGTCTTAAAGACGAATGCGCTAAAAGGCCCTTCCGGGGAAATTTTGCATTTTACCGCTTCCCCCGCCGCATTCTTTGCCTCAACTTCCACCATATCGAGAGAAGACGGCAGATAGTTAACAATTGCGTCGGTTAATTCCTTAACCGAAATATTATTCAGGGCCGAGCCGCAGAATATAGGGACAACCTTACCTTGCACAATTGCCTTGCGCAGCGCTGATTTTATTTCCTCGTCGCTTAATTCCCCTTTTTCCAGGTATTTTTCCAGAAGCGCATCATCCGCCTCGGCTACCGCATCCATCAGCTCTTCCTTAAATTTAGCCGTAGCTTCGGATTTATCCGATAACACATTCAAAATTCCTTTAAAGTTATGTGCCTCCCCTTGAGGCACCTGTATGGGGATGCACTTTTTGCCGAGCTGCTCTTTTATCCCTTGAACTACATCGCTAAAACTGGCATTTTCCTTATCCATTTTATTAATAAAGATAAGGCGGGGAGTTTTTTTGGTTTCAAGCATTTCCCATGCCCACTCTGTTCCCACCTCCACGCCTGCCGTAGCATCGATCAGGACAATTGCGCTGTCCACTGCTCTCAACGAGTCAATTACCTCTCCGATAAAATCCGCATAGCCCGGAGTATCTAGAAATTGAATCCGTGTTCCCTTATGGTCACAGTAAAGCAGGGAGGCATTTATGGAAACCTTGCGGGATATTTCGTCCGAGCTGTAGTCGCTTACGGTATTTCCCTCATCTACCTTGCCCAATCTTGAGGTCATACCCGTATTAAAGAGTATCGCCTCAACCAGGGAAGTTTTACCGACTCCCGCGTGGGAAACGATAGCAACGGTGCGCAAATTCTTAGCGTCAATTTCGGCCATTATTGTTCTCCTTCAATTGGGATATCAATTATCCGGGATTAACCAACAAAACGAAGGTAAATGATGGGTACGAATTCAACTTGCCAATGTTTGCGACGAAGTTTTCTCCTGATAAATCTACAGGGAATTGATTTTAGCAGAAAAAGGTGTGGGTGTAAAATTAATTTTTTGGGTATTTTAAAGGACCTAAAACAAATTACTACTAAAAAATAATAACCCCGACTTGTAGGTCGGGGTTATTATCAAAAATTTAATTTCTGTTAGCTACATCGCGTTACGTCTGGGGCTGTTATTTCCTCCACCACCGCCACCACCAGCTGTCTCATCCCCTTCAATAATCTTTCTTATGGGCTCATATATCTCCACATTTGTTCTAGGAGACCATTGATTGGAGT
>JBFZAB010000087.1:0-5473 GCA_041309285.1 Candidatus Omnitrophota bacterium | reverse complement strand
CCTCCCGCTGCATGGACTGCGGTACATCTTTTTGTCATTGGGCCTGTCCCCTCGGAAATTATATTCCCGAGTGGAATGACCAAATGTTCCGCGGTAAATGGAATATGGCAGTTACATTATTGGAGGCTACAAACAACCTGCCTGAGATAACGGGTAGGGTATGTCCGGCATTATGCGAATATGCCTGTGTGCTGGGCTTAAACAGTGAAGCCGTTACTATACGCGAGAATGAATTTGCTCTTGTAGAATTTGGTTTCAAAAACGGAATAATCAAGCCAAACCCGCCGGAAAAAAGGACAGGAAAGAAAGTTGCCGTTATCGGTTCGGGTCCGGCAGGACTATCCTGCGCGGCACAGCTTAACAGAGCGGGGCATACCACAGTTGTTTTTGAGCGGGATAAAAAAATAGGAGGAATTTTACGTTTTGGCATACCCGACTTTAAGCTCGATAAACATTTGATAGACAGGCGGGTTAATATCTGGAAAAAAGAAGGGGTTGTCTTTAAAGCGGGCATAGATGTGGGGCGGGATTATCCGGCTGAAAAACTCCTTCGTGAGTTTGACGCGGTATGTTTAGCAGGCGGTTCCCGCGTACCACGGGAAATTAAAATAGAAGGAAGGGAATTAAAAGGAATACATTTTGCGATGGATTATTTAACACAGGCGAACAGGTGCATAGCCGGAGAAAAAATTCCCGAAGACATTTTAATTAATACAAAAGGCAAAAGAGTAGCGATAATCGGCGGGGGAGATACGGGGGCTGATTGCGTGGGTACGGCTCATCGCCGGGGTGCGTCTTCCGTCGTGCAGATTGAGGTTTTGCCCCAACCTCCTGAATGCAGAACCGAGGCTTATCCCTGGCCGGCCTATCCCCTGATTTTAAAGACATCAACCAGTCATGAAGAAGGGGGCGAGCGTCTCTGGGGAGTATTGACAAAGCGTTTTATTGGAGGAAAAGGTTTTGTGAGAAAACTTTCTTGTGTGAAGATAGAATTTGTCAAAACAGATAATAAGCCTTGCCCTATAATGAAAGAAATCCTGGGAAGCGAATTCGAAATTGAGGCGGATCTGGTTATTATTGCTGCCGGATTCCTGCATCCGGATCATAATGGTTTATTGAAGGAACTTGATATAAAGCTTGACGAACGCGGCAATGTAAAGACTGGTGAGGATTATATGACATCTGTTAAAAAGGTTTTTTCTGCGGGAGACATGAGGCGCGGACAGTCGCTTGTGGTATGGGCGGTCTCAGAAGGCAGGCGTAGCGCTTATTTTATCGATAAATATCTAATGGGTGAAAGCAACCTATCATTTATGTGACACCCAAACCTATTTTGATGGTTTGGTGTTCACTACTGTGAAGGAATGTAAAATGATAAGCACGGGAATAAAAGGTTTAGATAGCGTAATTACTGGCCTGAGGACGGGAGATAACGTCGTCTGGCAGATAGACGTTGTAGATGATTATATCGAGTTAGTCAGGCCTTTCGTCAATCAGGCATTGGCAGAGAAGAAGAAAATAGTTTATATCAGGTTTGCCTCGCACAGAGAGATGGTTAAGCCTTCAAAGTCCATAAAACGATATGAGCTTAATGCCTATGCCGGGTTTGAAAGCTTTACCGCAAAGGTAAATGATATTATTACGCAGGAAGGAGAAGGAGCTTATTACGTATTTGATTGTTTATCGGAGCTTCTTTCGGCATGGGCCAGTGACCTTATGATAGGCAACTTTTTTATGGTCACCTGCCCGTATCTTTATGAACTCAAGACCGTGACTTATTTCTCGATATTACGTAACAGCCATTCTTTTAAATCCATAGCCAAGATACGCGAAACGACGCAGTTACTCATGGACGTATATCACAGCAAGGGGGATTTTTATATACACCCCCTTAAAGTATGGAACCGGTATTCGCCGACCATGTTTCTTCCTCATCAGAAAAAAGGAGATAAATGTAACCCTATTACAGACAGCGTAAATGCCGCAAAAATACTTTCTTATATCCGAGAAAAAGGAGTAGAAAGCGCAAAAAGGAATCTTGATTATTGGGATCGCTTATTTCTTGAGGCGGAGGAACTAATGAAAGTCAGCACAGGAAATGAGAAGATAAAGGATATAGTAAAGAAGTTATGCAGCATAATGATAACCAAGAATAAAAAGATGCTGCATCTGGCAACGCGCAATTTTTCGCTTGATGAGCTTATAGACGTAAAATCCAGGTTAATAGGAACCGGGTTTGTAGGCGGTAAAACTGCGGGAATGCTTTTAGCCAGAAAATTATTATCACAGGAGAAATCGCTTGCCTGGCATAAACTTTCGGAACCCCATGACTCATTCTACATAGGCTCGGACATATTCTATTCGTATATAGTAGACAATCGCCTGTGGAAATTGCGCATGCAGCAGAAAACAGAAGCAGGATATTTTGATTCCGCAAAGGTTTTGAAAGAAAAGATGCTTTACGGGGTATTTTCAGAAGAGATTATGGAGCAGTTCCAGCAGATTATAGAATATTTCGGTTCGTCCCCGATCATAATACGCTCAAGCTCACTGCTTGAGGACGGGTTTGGAAACGCGTTTGCCGGGAAATATGAAAGCATATTCCTGGCTAACCAGGGTACGCCGGAGCAAAGATATATTCAATTTGCCGAAGCGGTAAGAAGAATTTATGCAAGCACCATGAACGAAGATGCCCTCACTTACAGGAAGCAGAGGGGGCTGGACATGCTTGATGAGCAGATGGCGCTTCTTGTGCAGAGGGTTTCGGGGGCGCATCACGGTAATTATTTCTTTCCCGATCTTGCGGGAGTGGGGGTTTCTTACAATACATATGTGTGGAATAATAATATTAATCCCAAGGCCGGGATGCTCAGGCTTGTGTTCGGCCTGGGTACAAGAGCGGTTAACAGGGTAGAAGGCGATTACCCCAGAATGATTGCGCTTGATGATCCTTTGCAAAGGCCATATGCAGAGAAAGATGATTTAAGAAAATTCTCACAGCACGAAGTCGACTTGATAGATACCCGGGAAAATATCTTAAGGACTGTCCCTTTTGAGAATATTGTAAAGGAGGGGTTATATAAAGATGTAACTCGCATTGCCGTTAAAGATTATGAGTCCATGCGTGCCATGTCCGAGAAAGGCATAAGCGACAGGGAATATTGGATATTGACGCTAGATGGCGTGTTTGGCGATAATGCGCTGGCGGAGTCGTTTAAAAGAATATTAAAAGTGCTTGGGGAAAGCTATAACTATCCCGTTGAGATAGAATTCACGGTAAACTTCGTAAATAAAGATGCATTCAGGATAAATCTTTTGCAATGCCGGCCGATACAGACAAAAGGGATTGGGCATAAGGTAGAGATCCCGGATAAGATACATGGCGAAAATAAACTTTTTGAATCGCATGGATATTTTCTCGGCGGAAATATTTCTCAGCAGATTAAGAGAATTATATACATTAACCCGGAAAAATACAGCAAGCTTGTATTGTCTGATAAATATGAGATTGCCCGCATAGTCGGCAGTATAAATAAAGGAATAAAGAGCAGAGAAGAGTTACCCACTCTCCTTATTGGTCCGGGAAGGTGGGGAAGCACAACGCCGTCTCTGGGCGTTCCGGTGAGGTTTGCGGAAATAAACAATATAGCCGTTCTTGTAGAGGTTGCTTTTATGTCGGGTAATCTTATGCCGGAGTTATCTTTTGGAACGCATGTCTTTCAGGACCTGGTTGAAACAAATATATTTTATGTAGCCTTGTTTACCGATAAAGAGGGAGCTTTCCTTAATAAGAAATGGCTCAATAGATTTGATAGCGTATTTGCGAAACTCGCACCTCAATCGTTAAAATATGGTGACGTTATTGGCGTATACGATGTAGAAAAAAAAGATTTAAGAATAATGTCGGATGTGGTATCGCAAAAGATTATATGTTTCTCGGATTGATGGCTTAATAAGAATAATAAAAAATATTCGTGAAAACGCGAATTTAGGAGGGCCGATAAGATGTCCAAATATATTTTTGTGACCGGTGGCGTAATATCAAGCCTGGGCAAGGGGATTACCTCTGCCTCAATCGGAAATATCCTTGAATCGCGGGGATTAAAGGTTGCCTTGATGAAATTCGACCCCTATATTAACGTTGACCCGGGAACGATGAATCCGTACCAGCACGGCGAGGTGTATGTTACCGAAGATGGCGCCGAGACTGACTTAGACCTGGGGCATTATGAAAGATTTACCAGGGCAAATACCACCAAGTTCAATAATGTTACTACCGGACAAATCTATAATGCCGTTATATCCAAAGAGAGACACGGAGATTACCTGGGAAAAACAATCCAGGTAATCCCTCATATTACTTCCGAGATAAAGGAAAGGATTAAGAAGGTTGCTTCTGTTTCTGGCGCGGATGTTGTGATAGTTGAGATCGGCGGTACGGTAGGCGATATTGAAAGCCTGCCTTTTTTAGAAGCGGCAAGGCAGTTCAGGCTGGATTCAGGCTATGATAATGTACTCTATATACACGTAACATTGATCCCCTATATAAAAGTGGCAGGCGAAATAAAGACTAAGCCCACGCAGCACAGCGTAGGTACATTACGCGAAATCGGGATTCAGCCTGATGTGTTGATTTGCCGGACGGAAAAGGTCCTTTCGGAAGAGATAAAAGATAAAATATCCCTGTTCTGCAACGTTAGAAAAGAGGCGGTAATCGAGGCAAACGATGTCGAGTCTATTTATCAGGTGCCTCTCGTATTTAAGAAACAAATTCTGGACGAGATAATCCTTAGCCATTTTAAGCTGATTTGTAAATTTTCGGATTTGAAAGAATGGGAGAAGAATGTTGTGGAAAGGGCACTTAACCCCAGGCATAATGTAGCTATTGCCTTGGTGGGTAAATATACCGGACTGCAGGATTCCTATAAATCCATATATGAATCGCTGGCGCATGCGGGGATAGCTAATGATGCAAGGGTAGAAATAAAAAAGGTAGACTCCGAAGATATTCAGAAAGATGGTGCGCATAAATTTTTGAAAGACGTATCAGGCGTCCTGGTTCCCGGAGGTTTCGGATATAGAGGAATTGAAGGAAAAATCAAAGCAATTAAATTTGCCCGCGAGAACAGGATTCCTTTCTTGGGGCTGTGTTTGGGAATGCAATGTGCGGTAGTTGAATTTGCCAGGAACGTCTGTGGCTTAAAAGATGCCAACTCTACAGAATTTAAACCGAAAACGAAACAGCCGGTAATCAGCCTTTTGGCTGAGCAGAAAAAGGTTAAGGATTTAGGAGGCACAATGCGCCTGGGGGCGTACCCGTGCAAGGTAAAGAAAAATTCTCTGGCATTTAGCGTATACGGCAAATCCCTGGTTAGCGAACGGCATCGTCATAGATACGAATTCAACAATAAATATAAAAAACTACTGGAATCAAAAGGAATGATTTTCTCCGGAATATATGCCAAGAGGAATT
>JBFZAB010000086.1:0-6050 GCA_041309285.1 Candidatus Omnitrophota bacterium | reverse complement strand
TGCTTACACAAGGGATAATGAGCAAATAAATTATGAAATTAACTTAATAGTGTCTTTATCTTTTCCGCTTCCTTGAGAGGATCTTCCGCCGTCAGAATAGGCCTGCCCACCACTATATAATTTGCTCCGGCACTAATTGCCTCCTCGGGGGTAGATATTCTCTTTTGATCATCGGCGGAAATCTTAATCAGGCGTATTCCCGGAGTAACAATTAATGGTTTATCCCCGAAATTTTGACGAATCATTTTTGCCTCCTCCGGAGAAGAAATAATACCGTCGAGGCCTGCCTTGAGCACGAGCCGGGTAAGATGTAAAACCTGTTCGTCAATGCGCCTTCCTATTCCTAGAAGGGCAAAGTCTTCTTTTTCCATGCTGGTCAGTACGGTTACACCCAAAAGTATGGGACAGGGAAGATTTTTTTCTTTTGCCCTATTCTTTGCCGCATCAATAGCCTCTTTCATCATTTTTAGTCCGCCCTGGGCGTGTACGGTCAACATATATACTCCTCTTTCAGTGGCAACCTCAACCGCTTTAGCCACCGTATGGGGAATATCATGATATTTTAAATCCAGAAAAACCTTTCCTCCCTTTCCCTGAATAACGGAGATTATCCTCGGCCCCACTGAGGTAAAAAGCTGCGCACCGACTTTAAAAATTTTGACTACGGGAAGAAGGGTCTCTACAACCCTTTCGGCCTCAGAAAGGTTCTCTACATCCAGGGCAACAATCAAGCGGTCTCTAATTCTCTTCATAAATATCCAATTCTCCTAATCTCAAATTACGAGTAAATTTGTATTAATTCACCTGGTCTAGAATTATTCACTAAGTGTTCCCGCGAGTTCTTTTACGTCGGTAAGTTTATTTTTCTTAAGATATTCTTCAATGCCGGAAATAATTTCCAAGTAAACTTGGGGATTGACAAAATTACCCGTTCCTATAGCCACGGCATTCGCCCCGCTTATAATAAATTCCAGGGCATCTTTAGCCGAAATTATTCCTCCCATTCCAATAACAGGTAATTTAATTGCCCGGGCTACCTTATAGACCATATACAGCGCCGCAGGTTTTATCGCCGGACCACTTAGGCCGCCGGAGATATTACCCAGTTTCGGTTTTCTTTTTTCTATATCCACAGCCATTCCAAAAAAGGTATTCACCAGGCTGAGAACATCTGCACCCGCATCATAAGCGGCCTGGGCAATTGCTACAATATTGGTAACGTTGGGCGAAAGTTTGGCAATTACTGTTTTTCCCGTCGTTTCCCGAACCGCTTTAACCACACCGTAGGTCATATAGACATCCTGGGCAAACAGGCATTCGCCTTCTTCGCCGTATTCAACATTCGGACAGGATATGTTTATCTCCAAGGCCCCAACCTCTTTAACCCTATCCAGGCTTTTTGCTAATTCAGCATAGTCCTCTATACGTTCTCCGGCAATACTTACTATAATAGGCGCTTTTATGCGGCGCAGCTGGGGTATCTTATTTTTTATAAAATCCTCAATGCCCTCATTTTGAAGGCCGATAGAATTAAGCATTCCCGAAGGAGTTTCAACATTGCGCGGAGGAACATTTCCCTGGCGGGGTTTAAGTGTAATTGTTTTGGTAATTAGTGCTCCCAGCCGTTCAAACTTAATTAATTCCTCATAAGTATCGTCATAACCAAAAGTCCCCGAAGCCACCAGAACCGGGTTTTTAAGTTTAAGCTTCCCAATCTCAACGGAAAGATTTACTCCCACACAATCTCCTCTAAATTAAAGACAGGTCCGTCCTTACATACCCGCTCGTAACCTTCGGTCGTTCTAACCGCGCAGCCAAAACAACTCCCCAGCCCGCAGGCAATATTTTCCTCTAAAGAGCCGAAGGACAAAATCTTAAATATTTTAGCAATTCCCTTAATTTCCCGCAACATAAAATTTGGCCCCGAAGCATATAAGGTTGATAACCGACAATCGATAGTTGATAGTAACTCCTTTAATAAATCCGTAACTACACCCTTATGTCCGCAGGAACCGTCATCGGTAGCAATTTTTACCTCATCACATAAATTTATAAGTTCTTTTTCACAAAGGATGTTATTTTTAGTTCTTGCCCCGACTAAAGCAATAATTTTTATTTTTCCTGCAGGCCAGCAGGCAGGGACTTTTTGAATTTGGAATTCCCTTAATCTTTCTGCAAGAAAAACTAAAGGAGCCACCCCAAAACCTCCCGCAACTAAAATACTGGTTACTGGTGCTCTGCTTGCCCTGAGCATAGTCGAAAGGGTGCTCTGCTTGCCCTGAGCATAGTCGAAGGGGTGCTCTGGCAAAGGAAATCCATTGCCCAGAGGACCAATAACATCTAATAACTCTTTGCTTTTACGCCCGGATAAAATATCCGTAGCCTTTCCTCTTATCTTATAAAGAATCTCTACTTGGTTACTTGTGCCTTGTGACTTGTGCCCTGTGTTATGTATACTGAACGGCCTCCTCAGGAGAGGGTCAAGTTCTTCGTTGACGCGCACATGAATAAACTGCCCCGGGACGGCTTCGCGGGCAATCTCGGGTGAGTCAAGAATCATTTTAAAATGTCCCGGCGCTACTTGTAAATTAGAAACGATTTTTACTTTCGTCTGTACCATAAATTATCCTGTTGTTATGAGTATTTTATAAATTCTACGTTTTGTACTGCTATTTATTTTATATTTGATATTTTATTTTTTATATTAATCTCCTATTTCTGGCAGTGTTCGCAAAAATATGTACCCCGCCCGTTTAGGCTGATTCTTTTTATGGGTAACTTGCATACAACACAGGGTTTACCTTCCCTGCCATAAACCCGGTGATATTTGGCATAATCTCCTTTACTTCCCGAAACACGCACATAATCGTCGACGGACGAACCTCCGTGTTTTATGGCTTCATTTAAAACTTCCTTTATTTCTGTAAAGAGCATTTCTTTTTCTTTATCATTTAAACTTCGGGCCGGCCTCTCCGGCCGTATCTTCGCCCTAAACAGGCTTTCTGCGGCATAGAGGTTTCCTATTCCTGAAATAAAGGATTGCTCCATCAATAACGGCTTTATCTTTGTGGAGCGGAGAGAAAGCATTTCCTTAAATTTTCCTGCACCAATATCAAAAGGTTCCGGGCCAAGATTCTGGATAAACTCCAAGGTTCGCCAGTCGTCGAGGACACGAAGTTCGGCAAATAATCTCTGGTCGTTAAAATCGAGGATTTTCCCATCGGAAAAACGAAAACCAACCCGGCTTTTTTTCCCGTCACCGGGGTACACCAGCTGTCCGGTCATCTTTAAATGAACAACAAGCGACTTTCCGTTGGATAATTCCAGAATTAAGACTTTTGCCCGGCGCAAGATATTTTTAAAAACCGCTCCTTCGAGATTTTTTTTAAAATCATCCGGAGAAATACCTTTTATTACTACGGGGTTATGAATGCAAACTTCGATTATTTTCTTTCCCGTAATTTCTTTCTCCAAATCCCTCTTTATCGTCTCTACCTCGGGTAACTCCGGCATATCTCCCTCGATTTACCAAATACCTAGAGTTAAATGGTAACTGGTGATTGGTTAAATTGTTGATTTAACTACTCCTGCCTGCCAGCAGGCAGGCAGGTAACCTTTTAACCAATTAACATTTCACTAAATTACTTTTGCCTTTTTACTTTTCTTAATATCCTTGTGGTATTCCTGTAAAGGCTTTACGTCCAGCTCTTTTCTCGTCAGAATCTCAATGCCGTTTACCGTCGCCTGCGCACCGGATATGGTCGTGGTATAGGGTATATTATACAGGACAACCTGAGAACGAATTTTCACCTCATCCTGCCTCGGAATCCTTCCCGAGGGCGTATTAATCACCAGCTGTATTTTACCGTCTTTCATCAAATCCAGGACATTAGGCCTTCCCTCGGCAATCTTGGGAAGTATCTTGACCATAATTCCGTTTTTCTCTAAAGCGGCAGCCGTACCTGACGAGGCGTAAATATGGAATCCCAAATCCTGTATTTTCTTAGCAATAAAAACTATGGCCCGCTTATCCCTATCTCTTACCGAGATAAAAACATTACCTTTGTGGGGCAGGTTTTGTCCCGCGGCAATCTGGCTCTTGATATATGCCCTGCCAAAATCCTTGTCTATACCCATTACCTCTCCCGTGGATTTCATTTCCGGACCCAAAATTACGTCTACCCCCGAAAAACGGCTGAAAGGAAATACCGATTCCTTAACCGCAATGTGGGGAGGGATTATTTCTTTGGTAAATCCCAGGTCTTTAAGTTTTTTTCCCAGCATAACCTTAGTAGCCAGTTTTGCCAGGGGGACCCCAATAACCTTGGAAACAAAAGGTATGGTTCGGGAAGCACGCGGATTAACTTCGAGGACAAAAACCTTTTCATCCTTGACCGCATACTGCACATTCATAAGCCCCATAACATTTAATTCTTTTGCCATCTTATAGGTCACAACCCTGATGTCATTTAATATGTTCTCAGACAGGGTATAGGCTGGAAGCACCATTGCAGAATCTCCGGAATGAATACCCGCCTCTTCAATATGTTCCATAATCCCGCCGATGACAAAAGTTTCGCCGTCTCCGATTAAATCCACGTCTACCTCAATAGCATCTTCGAGGAATTTATCGATTAACACCGGATGTTCGCCCGAAACCGCGGCCGCTTCTTTAATAAATCGCTCCAGTACTTGTTCGTCATAAACAATTTCCATTGCCCGCCCGCCTAAAACATAGGATGGCCTGACTAAAACCGGATAACCTATTTTCCTGGCTACTTCCTTTGCCTCTTCGAAGGTAAAGGCTGTGCCGTTATTCGGCTGAAGGAGATTTAATTTATGCACCATTTGTTTAAAACGCTTCCTGTCTTCGGCAATATCAATGCTATCAGCAGTTGTTCCCATTATATGTATGCCGGCCTGACGCAGGGGAACGGCCAAATTAAGAGGGGTCTGCCCGCCGAACTGCACAATAGCTCCCATCGGTTTCTCTAAATCAATGATATTTAAAATGTCCTCCCGGGTCAAAGGTTCAAAATACAATCTATCGGAAGTATCATAATCGGTTGAGACTGTTTCGGGGTTACAATTAATCATGATGCTGTCCAGGCCCTCTTCTTTTAAGGCATAGGCCGCATGGCAGCAGCAATAATCAAATTCGATGCCCTGGCCGATTCTGTTCGGACCGCCTCCTAATATAACCACTTTTTTATTTTTGCTCGGACGTCCTTCTTCACAAGCCTCATAGGTAGAATAGAAGTAAGGTTTCTTGGCATCTAATTCTCCGGCACAGGTATCCACCAGTTTGTATACGCCTCTTATCTCCTGTTTTTTTCGGAACTCGCGCAATTTGTCTTCCCGGGAATTCAGCAGATACGCCAGCTGCCTATCGGAGAAACCATCTTTCTTTGCCTCAACGAGGAGCCCCGCGGAAATCTTTATTTCGTCATCGGGATTGGTATTTTTGAACTGTTTGATTTTCTCCTCAAGCTCCACAAGCTGTTTCATATTATCGATAAACCAAGGGTCAATTTTGGATAGGTTATGGATATCATTAATCGATAGCCCTGCTTTTAATCCGTACCTTATATAAAAAATCCTCTCGTCACTGGGAATACGAATTTTATCCTTAATCATCTTTATAAGCCCGACATCCGGTTTTTTAAGCATATCGTCGGTAATCTGATCCTTGCCGTCCGCTCCGAACCCGAAACGCGAAATCTCGATAGAGCGGATGCCTTTTTGAAGTGCCTCCTTGAAGTTTCTGCCTATAGACATGGCCTCTCCCACCGCTTTCATTGAGGTATTGAGCACCCTCTCTGCTTTAGGAAATTTCTCGAATGTAAAACGGCAGATTTTAAAAACGCAATAATCAACCGTGGGCTCAAAGAAAGAAGTGGTTTTTCCCGTTACCTGATTTACCACCTCGGGTAAAGTAAACCCTACCGCAAGTTTAGTCGCAACCCTGGCTATGGGAAAACCGGTAGCCTTGGAGGCAAGCGCCGATGAGCGGGAAAGCCGGGGATTTACCTCGATGATAACGATATGAC
>JBFZAB010000085.1:0-3505 GCA_041309285.1 Candidatus Omnitrophota bacterium | reverse complement strand
TGCCCCGAATTATGACAAAAGGGATGCAAAGCCGTTATTTTTATGTATGAAATGTTCCAAAGAAAAAACCGATGAGTTAAGAAACAAGGGTATCAGGATAAGGGGAAAGAGCCAATAAAGAGGAGGCATATTATGGGCGTTAAGAAAGTCGGTGAGAAATACAGGTGTAATGTTTGTGGCAATGAAGTTACTGTCACAAAAGTTGGCGGAGGAGAATTGGTTTGCTGCGGAAAACCAATGGAGAAAACCTCAGAGTAGATAACTCAGAAACTTCAAGGTAAGATCTCCGGAATCATTTTAAGAAATCGTTGTAATCAACAGCCCTGAATTTTGTGCGGGGCCTAAACAAGGAGGGCTAATATGTGTAGCTCTTGCGCAGCGCATAAGAAAAAAGCAAAGAAGAAAAAGAAGAAATAGTTATAGGAGTCGGCCCCCTATTTTTAAAAATAGTTTTGTATTAGCTATTTATAGGTGGGGGTTTTTTCTTTAAGGATAGCCAATCTTGGGTTTAGCCCGCAGGTAAGCCCTCTATTTTTTAAATTCCTTTCCCGAAGCACAGATCTCTGGTATAATAAAGCTATAAACGCTACATGTAATACGGAGATGATAATGTGCATTTTTTTGTGGAGGTTGTTTTTAGGTTGTATAATTTTATCCGTATGCGTTCCCGCGTTTACCTACGAAGATAATCCAAATCCTTTTATAGAAGTGCCTTACCGGTTTAATTTTTCACCGACAATTATTCCTTTCGAATTTGAACAGGGGTTTGCAAATATGCCGCTTTCTGAAGATTTAGGAATATTAAATTCAAATTTCTTCTCGGCAGAAGAACCGGAGGCAGAGGAACTGAATAGAGAAGTTCTGTATTATACAATTGAAGCGATGGATCGGCCCTTTTTATTGTATAATGCGGAAGAATTTTTAAATACACCTACCTATGACGGTTCGGGGCAGGCGATGCATCCGGATATTGCATATTTCTCCCAGGGCTGGAATGGATATAAATACTGGATGGCGATGACTCCTTATCCGGGAAGCAGGAGAAGTTATGAAAATGCATCTGTCTTAGTCAGCAATGACGGCTATAGCTGGTCTGTTCCTCCGGGGCTTAAAAATCCCATAATTGAACCCATATTCCATAAGGGAAACAATGCGGATACGGATTTGGTTTATCAGCCCCAAACAGATGAGCTCTGGATTTATTATGTTTGTTTTAAAGACAGGCTTAGTTCACTTTATAGAGTAAAGTCAAAAGACGGCATAATCTGGACGGATCGGGAACTGATATTGCAGGAACCGGGTTTTGGGATTATTTCACCTTCAATTGTATATAAAGACGGCATATATCATTTCTGGTATGTTGATGCCGGAAGTCATGGCATTAACGCGGGATCTACTATCGTAAAATACCGCAGTTCGCCTGATGGAATTAATTGGAGCGGTTCAGAAGTGGTGGATATAAAAATAGAAGGACGCAGTGTTTGGCACCTGGATGTTATTTATGTTCCGGTTTACGATGAATATTGGATGCTTTTCCCGGCATACGGGAGCGGAGTAAACGCTAATCGGACATCGTTGTTTTTTGCTAGGGCCAAACAACCCCTTGGTTCATGGCTTACCTTCTCGAATCCTGTGCTTGAGAGGGGAAGCAGGGAGAGCTGGGATAGTTCAAGGATTTATCGGGCCAGTTTTATCTACGATGATTTGAATAATAAAATACGGGTGTGGTATTCAGCGGCAAAAAAACGTTACTGGCCCATTCCTACTATTTATGATTGGTTTACCGGTTATACGGAAGCAAATTATATTCCGCAGGATTATCTGATAGAATTGGCGGTAGAGAGCGCTTCAGTAGACTAAAAATAAAACACTTATTTTTTCTTCCGGTTAACTCCAATATAAAGGAGAATAGATATGGCAAATTTTTCATTCGACATAGTCTCGGAAGTGGATATGCAAGAAGTTGACAATGCTGTTAATCAGGCAAAAAAAGAAATGCTTCAGAGATATGATTTTAAAAACAGCAAATCCTCTCTTGATTTTGACCGCGATGAGAAGAAAATAACCCTGGTTGCCGATGACGATTTTAAGAGGCGTGCCGTAGCCGATATTCTTTCAGTGAGATTAGCCAAAAGAAACGTCTCGCTTAAGGCGCTCAAATTTAATACCCCTGAGCAGGCATTTGAAGGAAACCTGCGCCAGAAAATAGATATAGCTTCCGGTATAGACCAGGAGAATGCCAAGAACTTAACAAAAATTATCAAAGGGCTTAATTTAAAGGTCCAGACCCAGATAGAAGGGGAAAAGTTGAGGGTTACTTCTGCCAAGAAAGACGATTTGCAGACAGTTATTACCCACCTAAGGAGCATTGATTTTCCCTTAGCACTCAATTTTTGTAATTATAGATGAAAAAGAAAGCTACGAAATTCAACGAGCTTAAAAAAGTATACGAGATACTGCACGGGCCGCGCGGCTGTATGTGGGATAAAAAGCAAACCCACAAGACGCTTATTCCGGATTTAAAAGAGGAGGTGGATGAGTTTATCGGTGCGGTAAAAAAGAATAATTATGTGCACATGGAAGAGGAATTGGGAGATATTCTGCTCCACGTTATGTTTAATGCCCAGATTGCCGCAAAGAATAATAAATTTGACATAGAAGACGTAATAGACGGCCTGATCAATAAAATCAAGAGGCGTCACCCCCATGTTTTCGGGAATAAAAAAGTAAAGTCAACCAAAGAGATTATTGCCAACTGGAATAAGATTAAGTCCATGGAGAGAAAATGAAGATTCAAGCCGGATATAGGAAAGAAGACGAGAAATTTATGCGGCTCGCTATTGCCAAGGCAAGGGAAGGCGTAGCTAAAAAACAGACGCCCTTTGGCGCCTGTATTGTCAAGAACGGCAAAGTAATGAGCTGCGTGCATAATAAAGTATGGAAGAATACCGACATAACGGCGCATGCCGAAGTTACGGCAATAAGAGAAGCCTGCAGAAAGATTAAGTCGATTGATTTATCCGGCTCCGTTATTTATTCTACCTGCGAGCCCTGCCCGATGTGCTTTAGCGCCTGTCACTGGGCGAAGATCTCAAAAATAGTTTATGGGGCATCTATTGCTGACGCCAGAGATATAGGGTTCGGTGAACTGTTTATATCCAATAAGAAAATGAAGAGTGAAGGAAAAAGCCCGATAAAAGTAATAGGGGGTTGTTTAAGACGCGATAACCTGGAACTTTTCCGGGCCTGGTACAGGCGTCGGGATAAAAAGATTTATTAAAAAGTACCAGGGTATATGAATGTGTTGACTTTTCGTGGATTATTTTCTATAATCTTGCAAAGATAGCAGTAGTTTTAGGGCCGCAGGCTCCACTCGAAGATCTCCAAGAGAGAGGCTATTAAGGCGTGTTGGCAAAAGTTGGTTTTGATAACGAAAAGTACCTGAAAGAACAAACTTCCGCGATTCTGGAGAGGGTCGAATCTTCCGGCAACAAATTGTATCTCG
>JBFZAB010000084.1:0-4013 GCA_041309285.1 Candidatus Omnitrophota bacterium | reverse complement strand
ATCCTGACCTTATGGGTAATATTGATACCGCATTAGACCACGACTTTGTTAATGGTGGCGATGTGGCACAGGATGATAATGGCCATGGTACACACGTTGCCGGTATTATTGGCGCGATGATAGATAATATTGATGGTATTGCCGGCATTGTACCCAAGCCTAAGCTAATGATCCTTAAGGTTCTGGATGCAAATGGAAAGCAAACTGACTCAAATAAAGTGAAGGAAGCTTTAAGTTACGCACTAACTAACAAAGCAAAGATTATTAATATGAGTTTTGGAGGTATCGGGAATTGGTTGGTAAATCTCAATGGTACAGCCAACCAGCAATTTAAGGCTGTATGGGACACGGTAGTGGATAGTGATGTATTATTAGTTGCTGCGGCTGGAAACCATGGCGGTGACGGAGCTGATAATGAGGATTGTGTGCTTTATCCGGCAAAATACGAAGAAGTCCTGGCAGTAGGCGGAACAGATAGAGATAATAAACGCTGGAAAGATGAACTTACTGACAACGACGGCAGTACTGATTCCGCTGCACCTGACTATAATCCTTGGAAAGGCCTAAAATTCCAGAGTGCCTATGGAGAAAAAGTTGATATTGCTGCTCCGGCAGGTGTCGATGGGCCTGAGGATATTTACAGCACTATCCGGAATGGGGAATACGGTTATATGCCAGGAACTTCGATGGCGGCGGCCTTTGTTTCCGGTGTAGCCGGGCTTTTACTTACTGCCAACCCATATCTTAATAAAGATGACCTGAAAGAAATTATCCAGTATAACGCCGATGAAATTGATACCGGTGAGGTCGGTAAACCTATAGGTAAGCTTATCAATGCCGAGAAAGCAGTTGAGGCGGCACTTGAACTTATGCCGCCGGAAGATGAGATATGGGTTAGAGGTAAGATTAAAAATGGAAAAGGCGAGCCTCAAGAAAATGTAGTTGTAAAAATGCAGTTAAAGAATGGGGCAGGGGAAGAAGTCGGCGAGGTAGAAGAGAGTGAGCCTACGGACGCAGACGGAAATTATGAGGTAATCCTTTATACCGCATCAACATCTATACCGACACCGGCATCGGCAGCAGCAGTGGGAACGACAACAACCCTGGCGCCGGCTACATACAGCGTAGACCTAAAGGCGCCTATAGAGAGAAATGATTTCCTTACAGGCCTAACCCCTGGAGAGGTATATACGAAAAAGTATATTGAGACTAATGACGATGGTGATGGAAATAATCCCGATGATGGTGAGGAAGATATATGTGAATCGGCAGAGAGAGAAGCGCAGATGTTAGCAGCTAGGGCTATAGGATTTAATCAGCCAGAGGATAACTGTGCTGATGTTGCTGCAGGAATAAAAAGAACTGCAAAACCGGATGGAGAAAACACTTGGCAAGCCTATATTGGACAATGTGATAACGGGGGTGATATCGAACGATGGTTGACAAGGGCTCAAGAATCCGTAAATGCAGGTTGTCCCGACAGTGGCCAGAGGCCAGAAACAACAGCAAATGATCGAGAAAAATGTAGTAATTTAGTTAAAGAACGTATAGGCAATAGTGCTACTAAAGTTTGTTCATTCATATTTAATGAAAATGCGACAAATTCAGCGGAGAAATGCAAAATTGACTGCGATGAATGCGGGACGGGAAAGAAACCTAATGCTCTCAGAACCCATTGTGTAAACACTTCAGGTCAAGCGCCAACCTGCACATCCCCGGAGGAGCTTACTTGTTCACTGCATGGTGAATGTTGGTGCCAGAGACCGGAAGAAGCAACGCCACCGCCAGCACCAATTACAACATGTCCGAGTCTTACTGCCGGTCAAATTGATCTACTGCATAACCAAGCGCATGAAATAAATTGTAAAGTTGAGCTCAGGAGTGGTGAGTGTTTTATATCATGTGAATGCGATGAGGAGGCTGGTTACACTGATAATGGAGGTACCTGCGTAGCAACAACACCTTATGCGGGAACAACGCCGCCGGTAACGCCACCGCCAGCAGCACCGGCACCTTGAACTCCAGTATGTGTAACCCCAGTGCAGGCGCACAAGCACCGGCGGCACCAGGCGCAAGCACACAACCTCCTTATAATCCTAATCAGGGAGGGCAGCCAGCAACACCAGCGGCATCCTGTGATGCTGCAAATGCAGAATTTCGAGCAGCTGCCACAAAACATCATCAGTTGGTAGGAGAAGATGATTCAGGAATATCAGATCCAGAATTTGAGGCCGCTAAAGCCAAATATATTGAAGCTACGGAAGGATGTATGTAATAAATTTATAAACAGCGACTATTTTCAGACATTTAAAATTAGGGACACATCCCCATTTTCTTGACAATTACCTCTTCTGTTGCTAAACTCAATTCATGCCCCGAATAGCCAGAATCGTTGCAGAAGATTATCCTCACCATATTATTCAAAGAGGCAACAATCGAGAAACCGTATTCTTAGATGATAACGATAGAGAAACATACTTAAAACTTTTAAGTAAATATAGCCGTGAATGCGGTTGCAGAATACACTCTTATTGCCTCATGAACAATCATATTCATTTATTGATTGTTCCCCTCAATAAAGATTCCTTGGCGAATATGATGCAGAAACTCAGTCTGCGTTATACGCAATTATTTAATAAAAAATATAAAAGAACAGGCAGGTTATGGGAATGTCGGTTCCATTCCTGCTTAATAGATAGAGAAGAATATCTCTGGGCAGTTTGTCGGTACATAGAAACAAACCCGGTAAGGGCTCATATTGTTACCTCCGCAGAGAAGTACCTCTGGTCGAGTGCGCGATTTAATATGTTAGGGGGAGATAGCTATCTAATAGGCAGGATATGGAAAACAGAAAAAGAAAGATTAGAGTATAGAAATTTTGTCTTGGAGTCAGCCGATAGGCTTAATATAAACACAATAAGAAAAATGACGTATAGCGGGAAACCTTTAGGGAAACAACCTTTCTTAAGGGAAATGGAACAATTATTGAATGTAGATTTATCTGAGAAGAGAGCAGGGAGGCCGGCTAAAGAGAAATAGGGATGTGTCCCCAATAAGAGTCTGGAAATTACGCCTGAAAAACATCTTTAACTGTACTCAAAGAAGTCCTTGATTAGTTTAATATGGCTTGTTAGAATAAGAAAACATCGGAAATTTAGAGAAAAGAAGTAATTAGAATAGGAGAATACTCTTGTTTAATCTGAAGAAAGTTTTACCTGCCGCAATTTTTATCTTGATTTGCTTTTTGAGCAGCCCCCTCTATGCCCAAATCAGTTCGACAATTATCGCGCGCCCTACTGACCCGCAGGCAGAAGATCTAAAGTCAAGAATTGAAAAAGAAATCCCGGGTATAAACGTAAAGATAATTGATTTTGCATCCGAAGAATCCCAAAAAATACTTGCCATTCTAAAAATAGAGTTTATCCCCGCGGTTGTATTTGATGGTACCGCATCTCCCCGGGAAGAAGAGCTCCTAAATAGTAAATTTAAGGTCATATCTATCCCCCAAGGTAGATTTATTCCCCAAAGATCTATAGAAGAGCTGGCAATACTGGAGTTTTATAGGCGCCCGCTAATACCTAATCATCTCGATGTCTTTTCTATGAGTTCCTGTTTTTTTAGTAAGCGTGCCGAGAAGCGCCTGATTAATTATCTAAAAGCGCACAAATTAAATACCGATGTCAAGGTACATTACATTGTCTCTATCATAGGCAAGCGTTTAACCGTGCCTTCCGGGGACGAGGAGCTAAAAGAGACTAAAGCCCGTGTTATTATCCAGAAATTCTGGCCGAAGAAGTTCTTTAATTATCTTATTCTCAGACAGGATAATTCCTATCTTGATACCTTGCGGAAAATCGGACTTAAGCATAGGGATATAAGGAAAAAATTATCTGAGGCGGAAATTTTACTTGTTGATGATTATCAGCTGAATAAAGAATTGAATGTAAACGCTTCCCCGACGTTTCTTTGGCAGAATAAATTCCTTGTCAGCCAACTGGACCAGTTAGTTACTC